>JANNQH010000279.1:0-3476 GCA_031400655.1 Deltaproteobacteria bacterium
CAGCAGCGGCTGGATCGCCGAACGAAGTCCGATCGGCACCCCGTCGGGCAGCCGGCTGAAATTGCGGCGGGCGTCGACCGCCTCCATCACCGACGTCCCCATCCCCATCGGCCGCCCCAGCGCCGCCGCCGCGAGCACGAGGCCCAGGCTGTAGAGATCCGAGCGGCCATCGATCTTGCCGCCGAAGAAGCCGAGCTGCTCGGGGGAGGCGTAGGAGAGCTTGCCCTTGAAGCCGTCGACGATCGTGCCCTCGCCCTGCTCGAGCAGCTTCGCGATCCCGAAGTCGATGATCTTCGCGTCCTGGACGCGTCCGTTCGGGAGCACGATGTTGTCCGGCGACAGATCGCGATGAATGACGCCTTTGCGATGGGCCGCCGCGAGACCGTGGGCCACACGCGCCCCGAGCACCGCGACGTCGTCGGGCGAGAGCGGGCCCTCGTTCAATTTCTTCGAGAGCGGGATGCCCTCTATCAGCTCCATGATGAGGTAGACGCGGCCCGCGTCGTCGGAGAGCAGGTCGTGGCAATGGACGACCGCGGGATGGCGCACGGCGAGCAGCGCCTTGGCCTCGCGGTAGAAGAACTCGGATGCGCCTTTTCGCTGCGAGAGCTCGGCGTGCATCACCTTGATCGCGCGGTACTCGTCGAGGCGGCGGTGGTGCGCGCGGTAGACCTCGCCCATGCCGCCGACACCGAGCACGTCGACGATTTCGTACTCGCCGAAAAGGATAGTCCCGGGCTCGAGCCCCCGAGCCCCGTCGCGCCTCCCCTCACGAGAAGCCGGCGCCGGGGCGGCGCGCGGCGCAGGCGCCGCTCGCACGGCGGCCGCGACCGGCGGAGGCGAGGTCTTGTCCTCTTCTTCGAGAACACGGGTCTCGGCGAGGGCGAGATCGCCGTCGATCTTCGTCGCGGCTTCGTCGCCGGCGCCCGTGCCCCGCTCTCCTGTCGTCATGGACTACTTCACGACCTCGATCGTGATCCGTTCGGAGACGACCGGCGGATCGTGGGGGACGTGGTTGTGGTCGCCGAGCAGGAGCTGGAGCGTGTGCTTGCCGGGCGCGAGCAAGAGGCTCGCCTCCGTCTGGCCGCCGCCGAAGTGTAGATAGTGATCCGATTTCGGCACGGGGAGTCCGGGCGGAGGAAGCTCCGCGTCGATGATCAGGTGGTGATGGCCTGTGTCGGGCTTGTCGACGCCCGCCGGTGCGACGCCCATCTGTTCGAGGCCGAAGCGCACGACGACCGGAGACTTCGTCTTCTCACCGTCCCGGGGCGTGATGAAATAGACCCGCGCCTTCTCGGGGCGCGGAGAGCGGGGGATCGCCGGCTCGGCGGCGAGAACGTCCGCTGCGAGCAGCAGGAACGACGCGCAGGCGACCAGGAGAGTGGTCGTGAGTCTCAGACCGGAGATGCTCGTCATCGTGTACAGGACCTCTCTTTGTACGGATCGTTGCACGGATCGTTGCACGGTTCGAAGGGGGCTGATGCCGCCGCGCATGGTACCGCGCAGCCACCACACGCAAATGGGCCACGGAAGGCTCGCCATGGCCCTCGATCGCCCACGCGCGGCGCTTTCCCCCTCGGATTTTCGCACGCGATCCTGTCCTTTGCTGCTGGGCTCGGACTCCGATGCGCTCTACGCTCTGCGTTGTCGCGGAGCTCGCATAACGCGAGCGCGCCCGGCCCGATCGAGGAGGATTTGCTTTGGCCAGCAGGAAAAAGAAGAGCACGAGCAGGAAGACCCGCAGCACCAAAAGCAGCGCGAACCCGATCGACGACGCGCTCGCCCGCCTCGAGCGGGACATCCCGCGCCTGCTACGCCAGCTGCGGGGCAACGTGAAGGACCTGAAGCGCCAGGTCGATCGCGCGCGCACGGACGGCGAGAAGCGCTGGCGCGAGGCCGAACGAAAGGTCAAGCGGGATGCGACGCAGCTCCGGCAACGCCTCGAGAAGGCGATCGGCCGGATGCGGAGCGGGGCGAAGGCCGCGAAGGCGAGAACGGCGCGGGCCATCGGCGTCAAGGGAAAGCCCGCGAAGCGCCGCGCGCCCGCCCGCAAACGCCGCTCGGCCTGAAGGCCGCACGGCGCGCCAGACTCGGCCGCGAGACCTGCGCGGTCGGGCCATTGGCGGTCCATCGGCTGCGGTTTTCGGCTCATCATGGGCTGCTATGGTCCGGCTCGCTCCGCCGCCCCCGGCGTGAGCCGGTCGCCGTCAGGCGAACCCGCCCGGCCAGCCACTGCGCCGGGTCCACGAACACGATTGGATCGGAGTCGCGATGCGGATCGGGGATCTCAAGGGTCAGAAGATCGGAATCTGTGCCTCGGGTGGGCTCGACAGCAAGTCGGTGGCGACGCGTTTGAAGGAGGAAGGCCTCGACATCATCGCCTTCATCGCCGACCTCGCGCAGCCCGACGAGAGCGACGTCCACGACATCCCGCGCCGCATGGCCCCGACCGGCGCGCCGACCCGCGTCGTCGACCTGAAGGAGTCGATGGCCCGGGCCGCCATGATGGTCATCAAGGCCCAGGCCCGTTACGACGGCGGCTACTGGAATACGACCGGGATCGCCCGCGCCGTGAAGGTCCATGGGCTGCTCGGGGCGATGCGCTCCGAGGGCTGCACCGTCCTGGCCCACGGTGCCACCGGCCGCGGCAATGACCAGCTCCGCTTCGAGCGCTACACGAACGTGCTCGCCCCCGACATGAAGGTCTACGCCCCGTGGCGCGACCCGGGACTGCACACACAGTTCCCGGGCCGCAAAGAGATGGTCGCCTATCTGCGCAACAAGGGGATCGAGGCCTCGACCGGCCCCGCCAAACGTTATTCGACGGATGCGAACCTCGCGGGCCTCTCCCATGAGGCCGAGGATCTCGAGTCCCTCGAGACGCCGGCGACGATCGTGACGCCGACGATGGGGGTCTGGCCGCAGGACGCGCCGGACAAGGTCGAGACCGTCTCGCTCCGCTACGAGAAGGGCGTCTGCGTCGAGCTGAACGGCAAGCGTCTGGCGCCCGTCGAGATGATGCTCGAGGCGAACGCGGTGGCCGGCCGCAACGGCATCGGGATCGCCAACGCCCTCGAGAACCGCATCATCGGAACGAAGAGCCGTGGCGTCTACGAGGCGCCCGGCATGGAGCTCCTCGGCCGCGGGCTCGAGTCGATCTACCAGGCCGTGCTCGACCGGCGGGCGGCGCTGCTCTTTCGCGACCTGTCGAAGCTCGTCGCCGACTCGATCTACGACGGCCGCATCTTCGATCCCTCGCCGCGCGCGGCGCTCGCCGCGATCGACACGCTGGCGGCGAAGGCTGCCGGCCGCGTCGAGTTCGGCCTCTACAAGGGCAATCTCTTCTTCCAACAGATGACCGACTGTGCGGGCTCGCTCTACAACCAGGCCGACGCCTCGATGGAGGCCTCCGAGGGCCTCAATCCGACGAGCAGCCAGGGCTATGTCGAGATCCAGCGCGTCGAGGCCGTCGCGCT
>JANNQH010000280.1:0-1819 GCA_031400655.1 Deltaproteobacteria bacterium
CGGCCCGAGCTTCATCGCAGCAATAAAGAGCGGCACGTTCCAGGGAATGATCCCCGCACACACGCCGACCGGCGCGCGGCGAACCCGCACGCGGCTCCCGAACGCGCCCGTCCGCTCGTCGACGAACGTGTGCTCGCCCGCGAGCCGCGCGTAGACGTCGAGCACCATCGTCGCCGCAAAGACCTGGACACCCATCGACTGCTGAGAGGGACAACCCGTCTCCTGGGAGATCAGCGCAGAGAGTGCACCGGCGCGCGCCTTCAACGCGGTCGAAAGCCGGCCGATCGCCTCGCCCCGCTCCTTCGACGACCAGCGCGGAAACGGACCCGAGTCGAAGGCAGCGCGCGCCGCTGCGACGGCCGCGTCGATGTCCGCCGTCGACGCGTCAGGCACGCGGCCGATCGGCGCTTCCGTCGACGAGGACCGCACCTCGATCGTCCCGCCCGCGCGAGAGGCCTGGAAGCGGGCGCCGATGAAGATGTCTTTTCGGTCGATGAAATCCGCTGCCGCGCTCAACTCGATTCTCCTTTGAATGCCTGCGGGCGATCGGGCAGCAAATCCCGGCTCGCCGCCGAAAGCGGCGCGACTATAGCCAGACACGGGAGGACCGTGGCAACCGCGATCAGGGCTCCTGGTCCGGCTCTTATTGGGGCTGCGATCGGGGCTCCAGGGCGATCAACGCATTGCCCGGCCGCTGCGCCTGCCCGTAGCCCGAGCTCACGAAGAGCCGGCCGTTCGCGACCATCGGCCCCGCCGTCCCCTGGATGCCGCCACCGCGGGTGGCCCCGCCGAGCAGCGTCGTGAAATCCCGCGCCGTTTCGAAGTGCCATAGAACCTCGCCGGACTTCCGGTCGAGGGCGTAGACGGCGCCGTCGACGCCGGCGGCGAAGACGACCTCTGGTGTCACCAGCGGCGGCGCGCCGACGATGCCGATACACGGCTCGCGGCCGGCGCAGAGTACCGAGCCCCTGGCCTGCCAAACGACCGCGCCGTCCTCGGCCGCGAGTGCGACGAGGCCTGGGGCGGTCTCGCGGTTCGCTCCGTGCTCATCACCTTGCGCCATGCTCGGCACGAAGACGACGCCCTCGCGACTCGCCAGGCCATACCGGATTCCGCCCTGGGGCCCGCCTTGTACGATGCGCTTCAGCCAGACGGGCTTGCCCGTCGCCGGATCGAGCGCATGCAGCACGCCGGATTTCTGACCGGCAACAAGGAGATCGCGGCCCGCAATCTCGACGAGCGCCGTCGTCCCCCCGAAATCGATGTCCGGGCCTTCGGGATCGGGGCAGCTCGTCCGGCTTCCGAACGAGCAGGCGGCATTCCAGGCATCCCCCACCTGGGCTTGGTAGGTCCACGCGATACGGCCCGTTCGCCAATCCAGCGCCAGAATCGAATCGCTCATCGCCGTCGCGGGCCGACTGTGGTTGTTGCCGGTGCCGACGAACAAGAGGCCGCGCTTCTCGTCGATCGTCGGGGTATTCCAGATGCTCGCGCCCGACGGTCCCCAAACGGCAGTCCCGATCGCCGTCCTGCCGGAGATCCGCGCCTCCTCCGGAATCGTCGGCGTCCGCCAGACGACCTCGCCCGTTCCCGCATCGAGGGCGACGACGGAGCCGTGATGCGTGCAGCAGGGATACGCGGGGTCCATCGAGTTGATGTCGTCGTTCGACGAGAGCGGCACGAATAGCAAGCCGCCGAAGGCCGTCAGCGACCCGGTGATCGACGCATTCGGATGCGGATCGACCACCTGGGACCACAGCCGCTCGCCCGTCTCGGCATCGAGCGCGTAGACGTTCGCCGCGCGATCCCCGAAGATCGC
>JANNQH010000281.1:0-1984 GCA_031400655.1 Deltaproteobacteria bacterium
GCTGTAGTCGTAGTGATCGTACTGGGTTGCGAAGGTCACGAGATGCTCGCCGAGCGTGATGCCCTCGAAGCCGAGCTCCTCGGCATGCTGCGCGAGGCGCGGCAGCTCCTTCATGTCGAGCATGCTGAGGCATTGCCACCAGCGCATGGGTGTTCCTCCGGGCAGTCGAGCAGTGTAGGGAGAAAGCGTTCGACTTGTCTATCGTGGCGTCGCCGCCGGATCCCCGGGTTGGACGAGCGAAGCGAGCAGATTGCATGACGAGGCGGCTTCCTAGTGTCGACGATCTGATCGCGCAAGCCCGGTCCGAGACGGGGCTCGAGGACTTTGGCGACTCGGACCATTTGCCGCCGCTCGAGGCGCTCGTCGATTCGCTCGAGCGTGAGGCGGACCTGAGTTCGATGGGCGTTTCCTTGCAGCGGAGCCGACTCGTCGAGCTCTTGAAGAATCGCCTGCGGTTCCATGCATTCCTGCGCCGCTCCCCGGAGATCCTCGAAGAGCGGCTCGCGCCGCCCGTGATCATCCTGGGGCTCCCGCGAACCGGGACGACCATGCTGCAGCGGCTGATCTCGACGGACCGTCGCTTGCTCGCGGCGCGCTGGTACGAAGTCCGGTTCCCGGTGCCCGACCTCGAATGGTGTTTCGTCGAGGCGGAGGACGCGCGCGTGGGCGTCGCTCGGGCGGAGGTCGCAGCGCTCGTCGCGGCGAATCCCGAGCTGCTCTCGATCCATCCCCTCGACGCGCTGGCGCCCGACGAAGACCTCATGCTGCTCGAGAACAGCTTTCTCAGCACAGTGCCCGGCTCGCAGGCGCGCATCCCCGGCTACAACGCGTTCTACGAGCGCGACGATGCGCGCGTCTCGACCCGCTACCACCGGAAGCTGCTGCAGTTCCTCCAGTGGCAGCGAAGGCGAATGGGGCACAGCGTCGACGGGAAGCCCTGGCTGCTGAAGTCCCCCGCCCATATGTACATCCTCGACGCGATGCTCGAGACCTATCCCGATGCGCGTTTCATCACTTCACACCGCGATCCGCTCGCCTGCATTCCGTCGATCAGCAGCCTCTACTTCGAGCAGTGGCGGGTGTATTCCGACCGCGCGGATCCGGCGGAATGCGGTCGCTTTTCGGCGCGATTCTACGGCGCCGCGCTCGACCGGATGACCGCCGCGGCAGCGAAGCACCCCGACCGCTTCCTCGACGTCGAGTACGAAGACCTGATGGGGCGCCAGGATCAGGCGCTCGAGCAGATCTACGCATTCCTCGGCTGGTCGATCGAGCGGGAGACGCGTGACGGCTTCGAGCGCTGGCGCGCTGAGAACCGCCGCGACCACCGTAAACCCCACCACTACCGGATCGAGGACTTCGGGCTCACGCCGGGCGAGCTCGAGGCAACCTATTCCGACTATCGAGCTCGGCGCGGGTACGGCGGCCGCGGACTGGCGCCGAGCGGAGCCAGTCGCGCGGGAAGTTGAGGAGGCAACCCGATTTCGATGTCGAGTGCTCCGACGACGAATTTCAATCCATTCGATCCCGAGCAGATCCGCGATCCGTATCCCGTCTATCACCGGCTTCGCGACGAGACGCCGATCGTCATGATCGCGGAGCTGCTCGGGATCGAGCGCGAGCGACGCGACTCCACTCAGTCCTTGAGCGAGAACGGCGTGAAGTCCGTTTGGCGGTCGAACCAGTCCTCGTTCTCCTGGCGCTTCAGCCAGTTCACGATGGCGTAGGTGAGCGGCGTGAACAGAACCTCGACCGAGACCTTGAAGGCCCAGTTGAAGGCGATCACCTTCAGCATCGTGCCGGGCTGCCAGATGCCGAAGAACGCGATCGGGTAGAAGAGGGCGCTGTCGACGAGTTGTCCCACGGCGGTCGAGCCGATCGTGCGCGTCCATAGATGGCGCCCCTCGGTCCAGACCTTCATCTTCGCCATCACATAGCTGTTCGTGAAGTCGCCGCACCAGAAGGCGACCATCGACGCGACCAC
>JANNQH010000282.1:0-6578 GCA_031400655.1 Deltaproteobacteria bacterium
GCCACCCGATCGCGCGGCGCGACAGCGGCGGACTCGACGCGCGCGACGAGCTCAGCATCGGAGAGCGGCGAGACACCGTACTCCCCGGCGATCTCGAGCGCCCGCGCCCCGAGCGAAGACTCGACGAGCGCCCGCCCCTCGGCGTAGAGGACCGATGCCACGAGCTCGCGGTCGATGCTCGCGAGCGGTCGATGAAAGCCCATCGTGAGGTCCCGGACTGGAGGCTCCGCATAGCGACCGAGCTGTTCGAGGGCGAGCTCGCGCAGGCTTTCGGGCTGACTCTCGTCCGCGACATAACGGGCGAGGGCCGTCGCACCGACGCCACTGCGCAGCCGCACGTTCGCCCCGATGACACGCCGGTGGAGCGCCTCCCCGACCTGCCGATCGTCGACCTGGGCCGGCCGGAGCTCGCCCGCCAGGGCCGCGAGCGCGGGCATCGCCTCATCGATCGGCCCGTCGTAGATCGCCCGCGCCGCCTCAACGACGAGCAGCGGATCGGAATCCCCGAGAAAGGACGCCACCCGCGCGTCGCCGGCCCGGCGCAGGACGAGCAGGACCGCAAGCCGGACCGAGCGATTCTCGTCCGCCCGATGCGCGAAGACCACCTCACGATCGCCGATCCGGTGCAGGGCGAGGACGGCCGCGTGGCGCAGGAACACGTCGCGATCGGCGTTCTCGCGCAAGAGACCGATGAGCGCGCCGACGCTCTCGCGGTCGGCGAGCTTTCCGAGCGCTTGCGCGGCGAAGAAGCGAACCCGCAGCGAGGGATCGGCGAGCCTTTCCCGAAGCATCGGCAGCCAATCCGAAGCCCGGGCCTCTCCTGCGACGCGCGCGAGCTGGGCGCGAATCTCTTCCGGGGCCGTGTCGAACGATTCATTCGCCGGCTCGAGCGCGCCCAGTCCCGGCGCGCCGATCTGACCGAGGGCCCAGAGCGCGTGGAGACGCGCAAGCTCCGCCGCCTGCTCGTCCAGCGCGAGCGCTGCCAGGGGCGCGATCTCGCGGCGGTGCGCCAGCTCGAACTGGGCGCGCAGGCGGAGTCGCTGGTCGGGGAACGCGAGCAACTCGATCAGCTCCTCGCTCGAGTGCATCGCCATCTTCGACGCGGCGATCCGCGAGAGCTCGGCGACACGCGGGTCGGAGCGCGACGCGGTGTGCTCGAACACCGTGATCCCGCGGCTGTCGCCCAGCTGATCGTAGAGCGCGGCGAACATCCGGCCGTCCCAGGAGAAGTCGAAATCCGGGGTCAGGACCGACCAGATGAAGGGATGCCGATCGACCAGCTCGAAGCCGGCACCCCGGGGCTCGACGGCGAACGACCAGATTCCGCTCTGTCCGTAGATGTAGGCGTAGTCGCACAGGAAGAAATGGTTCGCATAACGCTCGGGCAGGCCGAGCCCGGGATAGTGGACGAAGCCCGAGGGACCGTTCGCGATCTGGGCGATGGGTGGAAGGATCCAGGCGGGCTGGGTCTCGTGCTGGAGATCGAAGAGCCGCTCCGCCATCCACGGACCCCGGACATAGTCGCCGGACAGCGACTGATAGGGCATCGCCCAGCCCGTCTCACCGCCCTCGACGACGTAGACGAGGCGCGCGGGATCGCCGCCGTCCCCGTTGTTGTCACCGGTGAAGAGGTTGCCGTGGTCGTCGAAGGCGAGCTCCTGGGGATTGCGGAGTCCCGTGGCGAAGACTTCGAAGTCGCTCCCGTCTGGGTTCATCCGGAACACGGCGCCGCGCCCGGGTCCGATCGGCGACTCGAGCACGCGGCCATCGGCGAGCGTCAGGTGGTAGCCGCGGTCTCCGATCGAGAAGTAGAGCTTCCCGTCCGGCCCCCAGGCAAAGCCGTGGAGATCGTGGCCGCCGAGGGAGGTCTTCACACCAAAGCCGCGCTGAAGCTCCTTCTCTTGCTCGGGAACGCCATCGCCGTCTTCGTCCTGGATCTGGTAGACCGAGGGAATGTTCGCGACCCAGATCGTGCCCTCGCGGGCCTCGACGCCGGCGATGAGACCCGTGAGCTCGTCGTTCCAGGCACCGAGCTCGGCGCGGCGATCGGCGATGCCGTCGCCGTCGACGTCCTCGATCGCAACCAGGCGATCGGACTCGCGCGTGAAGTAGTCGGCTCCCTCGACGGCGCCCCGCTCGATCGCGTCATGGGAGTAGGCGCGGCGGTCCTCGAGGGTGCGGGCCGCCAGGTCGGCGGCGAGCCAGTCGTGACGGCGATTGTCTTCGGCCCCGGCGTCGCGGCGATGGGATTCGGCGAGCAGCACGCGGCCGCGTTCGTCGATGTCGAGGGCGACGAGGGTGCCCTCGGTCAGGTGATCGTCGAAGGTCGCGATCGTCATGCCGTCGATCAGCTCGGCGTCACAGCCCCCGAGCGCGCAGCTGATGCTCCCGAAGAGCCCGCGGCCGACGAGCCCCAACAGCTGCGTGAACGGCGCTTCCTTCGCGACGGTCAGCTTGACGCCGACGGTGATCCCGAGCCAGGCGATCAGCGGAATCAAAACTACGCCGACCAGAATCCAGGGTGCGATGCGCTTCGCGCGCGAGCGCGGACCCGGCCGCGGATCGAGGTTCGGGCTCGGGTTCGTGGCCATGACTCTCCCGGGTGGCACGGCCTCGGCCGGCTCGCGCGTGGGATAACACAAAGGGACCGCCCGCGGCTGCCCGACTTCGCCCGCGCCACGTCGGCTGCGGGGGACCCGACCCCGAACCGCTCACCCCGGGAACCCCCTCGCGAGGGTCCGAGGCCCCTTGCCGGATCCTTGCGCCCGAGTTGCGCGGGCGGCGGAACCACGGCCTGCGACGGGGCTCCGGGCCGTATAATGGGCCCGACTGGAGCGAAGATGCAGGCGACCATGCAGCGAACGATGCAGCCGACTGACCAACCGAAAGAGCAACCGACAGCCCGACCGACAGAGTCCTCGCAAACCAGTCCGCGCCCGCGCCGCGCTGGATTCGTCGCGTGCCTGGCTCGCATCACTGCGAGCGTTGTCGCGCTCGTCGCCGGATTCATGGCCAATCTCGCCGACGCGGCGCCGGTGGCGGGCGCAGCCCCCGTCGACGTCGTGTTCGTGCTCGACAATTCGGGCAGCATGCGCGCGCACGACCCGGAATTCCTGACGCGAGACGCGGTGCTCGCGTTCGCCGAGGCCCTCGAAGCCCGGGCCGGGAAGCAGGCTTTCGAGGCCCGCATCGGGGTCGTCCTCTTCGACGAGGAAGCCCGCCTGGCGCTTCCCCTCACGAAGCTCTCGACCGGAACGGCTGCAGCGGTCCTCGCTCCCGCCCTCGCCGGTCTCGACTACTCGGGCCAGCGCACCCGCAGCGCCGACGGCATCGAACGCGCGCTCTACGCACTGCGCCAGACGGAGCAGCCGGGCGGCCGCCAGGCCATCATCTTGCTCACCGACGGCAAGCTCGACACCGGTGATCCCGCGAAAGACCGCGAAGCCGCAGCCTGGCTGCGCGACGATCTGGCGGGCGAGAGCCGCGAGCGCGGCATCCCGATCTTCGGGCTCGCCTTCACCGAGCGCGCCGACTACCAGCTGCTCCAGGCCGTGGCCCGCAAGACCGGCGCCGCCTACTACCGCGCGCAGCGAGCGAGCGAGCTCGGCGACATCACCGCGAAGGTCCTCGCCCAGCTGATGAAAGACGAGCCCGAAGATCGGGATGCCGAGCCCGCCGCCGTGGACGCCCACACTGAAGCCGTCGCCGCTCTGGCCTCCGCCTCCCCGACGCCCGATGTCGCCGCAGCGCCACTCCAGCCGACATCCGGGGAAGCTGCCCGCGAGCGGCTCGGCTGGCTTCCGTGGGCCGTTCTCTTCGTTGCGGCCGGACTCTTCGGGCTGCGCGCCCGGGCACGCGGCGCCGCGGCCCGCGCGGAGTCCGACCCCGAGCGCCCCGCTGCCCCGGCGGCGCAGCTGCTCGATGTCGGTGGCGTGTTGGGCGAGACCGGCCGGGCGACACCGCTGCTTCCCGGCCGGACCCGGATCGGTCGCGATCCCCACAACGACATCATGATCCCGGACGATACGATCTCGAGCGAGCACGCGGTGATCGAGCTCGCCGGCGGGCGCTACTGGCTCGAAGATCTGCGCAGCACGAACGGCACGAAGCACGGCGACGTCCGGCTCGCCCGCGGCGAGCGCGTCGCCCTGAAAGGCGGTGACCACGTCCGCTTCGCCGACGTCGACCTGATGTTCGTCTTCGCGGGCTATGTCCCCGGTGGCGCGACGGTGATGTTGCCGTCGACCAGCACGCCGCCGGCCCATTGGCGGACCGCGAGACCGGCCGCGAGGGCCCGGATCGCGTCTGATCCGGTGAAGCCCGTGTTCGACGACCAACCCGGCGAGCTTTTCCGCGATTGCTTCGACTACCACCTCGCGCGGGTCGCCGAGCTCTCGCCCGCGTTCGCCCAGCTCGTGGCGCGCGGCTTCGACGAGGAGATGCGAGACGCTATCCGGGTGGGCGCGGGCGAGCTCGTGAAGACGGCCAATCGCGGAGATTGCGTCGCGATCCGCGCCTACACCCGGGACCGGATCCGCTACGTCCTCTGCGGCGCGCCGGGCGGGATGGACGTCGCGGCCCGGGCCTATCAGACGGCCCACGGCGGCTTCTCGCGTTTTCTCAGCGAGCAGATGGAGAGCGAGAGCTTTCGCGCCGATCGCTGCGAGATCCTGGCGGTGCTGACCTTCGGCCGGGCTGCGGGCGCGCCCTGGGTCAGCCTGTCGCTCGTCCCCGACGAGGGTCAGGAACCGCGCACCGACCTGCTCTCCTTCGAGCTCCTCAGCGAGTCCGAGCGGCGCGCGATCGCGTCCCCAACGGCCCCGGAAGTGAGCCAGTCGGGGCGGAGCTGAAGCCCTTTCGCTGTGCGTCGGGCCGCTGCTGCCGTGGTAGAGTCGCGCTCCGGGATCTACCCCGTCCGGACCCGTCCGGAGGAGCTCCAGCATGACCGCAAGCCTCGCTCGCGTGCCCGCCCGCGGACCGGCAGCCGACCTCTGCGAGGCGCTCCAGAGAGACGGCGCGGTGATCGTCGAGGACCTGCTCGACGCCGAGCTGCTCGAGCGCTTCAACAAACAGCTCGATCCGCTGATGGAGGCCGTCCACCCGGACCGGAGCTTCGTGAATCCTGCGATCGCGTTCTTCTTCGGAAAGCGCACGCGCCATCTGTCGGGGCTGGCCGCCCATTCCCGCGTCTTCGCCCATGAGATCCTGCCCCATCCGGTCTACGAAGCGGTCTGCGGCGACGTGCTCGGAAAGAGCTGCTCGTCCCACATCTTGAATCTCGCCCATGTGATGGACCGCGGCCCCGGCGCCGAGCAGCAGCTCTTCCACCGCGACCACGACATCTGGCCCCATCTCCCGAAGCCGCATCCCGAGGTGATGCTTGCCTCGGTGATCGCGCTGGTCGACTTCGATGCCGAGAACGGCGCCACGCGAATCGTTCCCGGCAGCCATCGCTGGGACGCGTCCCGGCAACCGAAGGACGACGAAATCGCCGTCGCCGAGATGTCGGCGGGCAGTGCGGTCATCTACGTCGGCTCTGCGATCCATGCCGGCGGCGCCAATACCTCTCGCGATCGCCATCGCCGCGGCATGCACGTCTCCTTCGCCGCGGGCTGGCTGCGCACGGAGGAGAACCAGTACCTGAGCGTGCCGATCGAGGCGGTGCGCGAGATGCCGCGGCGCTCTCAGGAGCTCCTCGGCTACGCGGTTCATGATGCGATCGCCGCGGGCGGCGGCTACCTGGGTACCGTGGACCTCGTGAATCCCGTCGACCTCGTCGAAGCCGGAAGACTCTGACGAGTCGGACAGAGAAGGAGCGCCGATGAGCGAAACCGATCTTCATCGCATCACGACCGAGTCGGAGCTGCGCGCGCTCGTCGGCGACGAGCTGCCGGGCGTCGAGACGAAGATCCAGGATCGACTCGATGGCGCCACGCGCGAGTTCATCACCAGGGCGCCGTTCCTCGTACTCGCGACGAGTGACGGCGAGGGCCAGCTCGATGCCTCCCCGAAAGGCGACGGGCCGGGATTCGTGCTGGTCGAGGACGATCTCACGGTCGTCATTCCCGACCGCGCCGGCAATCGCCTCGTCTTCGGCCACCGCAACATCCTCGCGAATCCGCAGGTCGCCCTGATCTTCATGATCCCCGGGACCACGGAGACCCTGCGACTCAACGGCCGCGCCGAGCTGACCCGCGATCCGGATCTGCTCGCCCGACTCGCCGCCCGCGGACGCCCGGCAATCCTCGCGATCCGGGTCCGGCTCGACCAGTGCTTCTTCCACTGCGGCAAGGCCCTGATCCGCGCGCAGCTCTGGGAACCCACGAAGTGGACATCGCCGCATCGCGTTTCCTTCGGCGAAATCTTCGCGGCGCGCACCGGCGGCGATGCCGACCTCGCGAAGCAGATCGACGCCGCGATCGAGGTCGACTATCGCGAGAATCTCTGAGACCTGGCGAGACGGATGGCCTGGCGAGCTACGGCGAGGGTGCGAGCTTCGAGCGGTGGGCGACAAGGGCCTCGCGCACGAGGTCCGAGAGAGCGGCGGCCTCGCCGGCGTCGAGCTGGGCGAGGATCTG
>JANNQH010000283.1:0-4637 GCA_031400655.1 Deltaproteobacteria bacterium
CTATCTGGGCATCGTGCTCGAGCGCTTTCCGAGTCTCGACGATTTCACCGACGAGTCGATCTACTTCGGCGACCCCGCCGTCGTGAAGAAGATGTTCAAGCACGTGCCGAGCTTCTACGATTTCGCGAGTGCGATCACGGGTGGCATGAGCGAGTTCCGGTGGGCGTGAGGTCGCATGACGCAGCATGACCGCAGCAGTCTCCGCGTCGGTGAGCATTTCATGCTGGGCTTTCGCGGGCTCTCGCTCCCTGAATGGCTGCGCGAATTCGCTCTCGAGTTCGGGCTCGGCGGCGTGATCCTGTTCGATCGCGATCTCGAGCTCGGGGGCATCCGCAACATCGAGTCTGCGGCGCAGCTGCGGGCGTTGTGCAGCGAGGTCCATGCGCTGCCCGGGCGGCCCCTCGTGTTCGTCGATCAGGAGGGCGGCAAGGTCCGGCGCTTGAAGGCCGCGGCCGGATTCTGCGAGCTCCCGAGTGCCCGCGCCTTCGCTGCTCTTCCCGAGCGCGAAGCGCTCCGGCTCGCGGCGGCGAGCTGTGGCGAGATGAAAGCCCTCGGCATCGACTTCGATCTCGCGCCCGTCGTCGATCTCGACACGAATCCCGACAATCCGAACATCGGGAAGATCGAGCGGTCGTACTCGCCCGATGCGCGCGAGGTCGCGCGCTGCGCCCGGATCTTCGCCCACGCGGCCCGCGCAGCGGGGCTCGGCCTGTGCATCAAGCATTTTCCCGGTCTCGGCGGCGCGCGCACCGACAGCCATCTGGCGCTGACCGACCTGACGGGACTCGTCACGTCCGAGCAGGAAGAGCTCTTCTACACGCTCGTCGCCGAGCTGCCCGGCGCAGCAGTGCTCTTCTCGCACGGCTTCGTCGGCGAGTGGGACGCGAAGCTCCCCGTCTCGATCTCGCCGACCGCGGTCGCCCGCTTCCGCGCCCATTGCCCCGAAGCGCTCCTCATCACCGACGACCTGCAGATGCAGGGCCTGCAGGGCGCCTCGACTACCGAGGCCGCCGTCGCGTGCGCGCTCGAAGCCGGGCTCGATCTCCTCTGCATCGGGAACAATCTGCTGGCCCAGAGCGGGGAATGTCTCGAGATCGCCCGCCGACTGCACGATCGGGCAGCGGGCGACGCGAGCTTCGCGTCGGGCCTGGCGCGCTCGGCCTCGCGGGTCGCTGAGCGGAAGAGGTTTGCCGCGAGCCGTTAGACGGGGCGAAGGCGAGCGACGGCAAGAGGAGGCCAACGATGAGGCAAGCTCGATCGGCGAAGGCAGCGGGGTTCGTCGCGTCCCTGGCTCTGGTGGCTCTGCTGCTCTTGCTGATGAGCTGTGCGCTGCGAGCGCCGGATCGATCCGAGCCCTTCGATCCGGTGCAGTCGTCTCCCGACCAGCGGGCCCGGATCGACGCTCTCGGCGCTGTCCTCGCGCCAATCATCGCCGGCCAGCCGAGCGCCGAGGCGAAGCTGCTGCTCGAGCTGGACGAGCTGTATCGCCCGCTCACGGCAGCGGACCGCGCGTTGCTCGACGAGATCCGCGCGCAGCCCGGCGGCGATCCCGACATTTCGATTCCAACGGGTGTCGAGTGGGTGCGCGTCGAAGCTCAGGTCGCCCACACGGCGGAGGGCGACCAGCCGCTTCCGCTCCAGCTCGTGACGGAACCCGTCTGGCAGGCCTTCGGCGAGCTCGACCAGGCGATGCGCAAGGAGCTCGGGCGCGGACTGCTGGTTGGCTCCGCCTATCGATCGCCTGCCTATCAGCTCTACCTGATCGTCGAATTCCTGCCGCGCTTCGACTACTCCCTCGCGCAGACGCAGGCTCACGTCTCCCTGCCCGGCGGCAGCGACCACAACCGCGTCGAACGTCTCGGCATCGACTTCGTGAGCGAGAGCGGCGTCGATCTCGAATACAGCCATGCGGCCGACTTCATCGCGCTGCCGGAGTACCGCTGGCTGCTGGCGAACGCCGAGCGGTTCGGATTCGAACCGGATCCGGTGGCCGCGGGCGCGCCGGTCTCGTCGCCCTGGCATTGGCGTCATGCAGAGAGGCGTCACGTCGGGAGGCGTTAGGCCGTCGGACCGATCCAGGATGCATGCCTGCCCGCCACCGGCAGCTCCCGATCCCATTCCGGCTCCGGACCGAGCTCTTCGACCAGCCAATCGATCAGGGCGCGGACCTTGGGCGAAAGGTGGCGGTTCTCCGGATAGACGGCGAAGACCGTCGTGCCCGGATGAATGTGCTCGAGCAGCAGGGGCACGAGCCTTCCCGTGCGGACGTCGTCGCCGCACAGGAAGGTCGGCAGTGTGACGAGGCCGAGGCCCGCGAGGGCGGCGAGGCGCAGGCCGTCGCCGTTGTCGAAGGTGAGCCGTCCCTTGACCTCGAGCTCCTCGCCGGTCGAGAAGCGCCAGGTCTCGCTGGCGCCGCGGTATGTCAGGCAGGGGTGGTCGGCGACCTCCGAGGGTGTCCGCGGGGCGCCGTTTCGAGCGAGGTAGTCCGGTGAGGCGCATAACAGGCCGCGGATCGGGCACAAGCGTCGGATCACGAAGCTCTGCTCGCGTGGCCTCCGGATCCGGATCGCCAGATCGATGCGCTCGTAGACGAGGTCGACGACCCGGTCGGTTGCTTCGACCTCGACCTTCAGGGCCGGGTGGCGCGCCAAAAAACGGTGGATGCGGGGCGCGATCTGGAGGATTCCGAAGGACATCGGCACGGCGAGCTTGAGCGTGCCGTGGGGCTCCGCCTGCAGCTGATGGATCGAACGCTCGGCGTCTTCGGCCTCCTCGAGCACCCGCCGGCAGCGCTCGTAGAAGAGACTGCCGAGCTCGGTCACGCTCATGCGGCGGGTGGTCCGGATCAGGAGCTGGGCCCCGAGTCGCTCCTCGAGGGCTGCGATCTCCCGGCTGATCGAGGCCTTCGAGAGCCCGAGGCGCTTGGCGGTCGCCGTGAAGCTCCCGGACTCGACCAGGTGGCTGAATATGACCATGCCGGAGATCTGGGGGAAGTTGTGATTGTTACTCATTGGAAACGATCATATCCAAAATCGATCATTGTGGAAATCGAGCCGCCGCCCGATGTTTCGACTGCGCGCCCCTTGAAGGGGTTTCCGTGTTCAAATTCCCTCTGCTCCTCTTGACTCTCACGGCACTCGCGGGCTCGATTGGCTGCGCGACCCAGCTCGCACCCGAATCGCGCCTGGCGTCCCCGCCTGCCGTGACGGCGGAGCCCTCGTCCCCGCCGGCGGGCTCCGCCCCGGCCGACCGCGTCTTCCCGACCGTCGAGGCCGCCGTGAACGATGCCCTCGAGACGGCCCGGCACCGCGCCGGCCCCGCCGATCGCGAACGCTTTCGATTCGGGACGATCCGACGGGTATCCGGCGGCTTCGCCTGGTCGGCTCCCGTTCGGTCCCGGGCCGCCATCGGCGCCATCCGCCCGAACCGGGTTCGCCTGCGGCTCGGACCCGACGACGTGGCGATCTACGGGATCCACCCGCGCTCGGGTCGCAGAGAGCTCGATCGGCTGAACGAGACCGTGAGCCGCCAGGAACGGGGTGTCGTCGACGGGCAGAACTCGCTCCATCGGCCGCTCTATGTGCTCACCCCGTCGCGCCGGATCATCCGCTATCCGGACGCTCCCGAGACGCTCGAGATCGTTAGGCGAGAAACGCCCATCGCGCGCTGAAGCGCGCCGCTCAGGCGCGTCCACGTGGCGGTTTGCCTCGCTGGGCAGACCAACCTTGTATCCGGCCGGGAAACCCAATAGTTTCCCGCAGGGGCGGCCCCGTTCGTCTCAGCTTGTTGCAAGCTCGATCCGATCAGATGGACGGGTGTTGTCTCGGACCGAGGAGCGAATGAAGGATTCCATGGCCTCGCTCCCGCCTTCGCGCGTCTCGGCGCGACCGTCGCGAATCCTCGTGCTGTGGCAACGCCTGGCAGCGCTTCGGATCGGCCGGTTGGTCGGACTTGCCCTGCTGCTTTGGGGTCAGCTCCAGTACGAATCGTGGACGTCGCGGGTCGTGTTCGATCGCTGGTCGCTGCCCGCCGCCGGCGCGATGCTGCTCGTCGCCCTGCTGCTGCTCGCCAGCTCGATCGACTCGCTCATCCGCGCGCGCCGAGGTGCGTTCGAAAAGAGCTCGACGCCAGCCGCTGATGCGGGGGCGTGGTTCGATCTGGCCATCCTGCTCGGGGGCGTCGCCTACCTCGGGGCGGCCCTCGATGATCCGATGGCGGGCGGTCGCCTGCTCGAGCTCGATCTCCTGGGCTCGCATTTTCCGCCGTCGATCGGGCTCGAGTGGCTCGCGATGGTCGCAGCCACCGTGGGCGTCGTGTTGGTCGGTTGGCGGCACCTGCGTCCGCGGGCGCCCGGGCTCTACATGTTCCTCGTGTCCTGCGCCCTGATCGCGATCGTAGGCGAGGGGATCACGCGCGCAGCGAATACGATCTTTCCCGCGACCCAGGGATTCCCGACCGCGTCGACCGAGCTCTGGATGCGCCGCTTCGGGCAGCTGAACAGTCTCGGCTACCGCGATCACGAACATGCGCTGACGAAGCCTGCAGGCGTAGCCCGGATCCTGATGATCGGTGATTCCTTCACCTTCGCGATGGGGATCGAGCGACGGGAAGACCGCGTTTCCGATCTGCTGGCGAGC
>JANNQH010000284.1:0-2515 GCA_031400655.1 Deltaproteobacteria bacterium
ATCGCCGAGGTCGACTGGGAGCGGGTGATCCCCGATCCCAACCGGAGCCTTGCCGAGGACGCGATCGCGCTCTTCGCGACGCGCACCACCCGCGGTTGGAAGAAGTGGCTGCTCACCGCCTGTCGCGACGCGGGCATCGACGTCAGCAAGCCTTTTCACACCCTCGCCGACGAGCAAAAGCAAGTCGTCCGCGAAGGCGACGGCGGGCGCTTCGAGGGCGTTCGGGCGTATTTCGATTGGCTCGAGGGGAGGCGCTACAAGGTACAGGCCCGCGTCCAGCTCGCCCGCCACCGGAAATACGAGCCGTGTCCCGATTGTGGCGGGACACGGCTCTCGGAGAATGCCCGCGCCGTCAAGATCGAGGGGCGCTCGCTCGCCGACCTCGGAAGCCTGACCCTCGCAGAGCTGCAGGCCTGGATCGACGAGCTGGCGCTCCGTGTAGTCGGCGGTGAGGCGGGGCGCCGATTGCTCGCGTTGATCACGGCGCGTCTGCGCACGATCCACGCCGTCGGTCTCGGCTACGTCTCGCTCGATCGAACCGTGCGCACGCTCTCTGGCGGCGAGGCGCAGCGGATCCAGCTCGCCACCGCCCTCGCCGGGAGCCTCACCGCATCGCTCTACGTCCTCGACGAGCCGTCGGTCGGTCTTCACGCGGCGGACCTCGTCCGGCTCTTGCGGGTGCTCGAGGCGATTCGGGATCAGGGCAATACCGTCGTGGTGGTCGAGCACGCGCTGGCGTTGATCGAGGCGGCGGACCATGTGATCGATCTTGGCCCGGGTGCCGGTCGCATGGGGGGGACGATCGTCTCCGCCGGCGACGTCGCCGCGATTCGCGCGTCGACGGAGTCGAAGACCGCTGCCGCCCTTCGCGGACTTCCCGCCGAGGCAAGGCGCCGGCGCCGGGATCTCTCCCGCTCTCCGCGTCTGCGTCTCACGACGGGACGGATCCATAATCTGCTCGATCTGGCGGTCGAGCTACCGCTGCGCGGGCTGGTCGTCCTGACGGGGGTTTCGGGGGCGGGGAAATCGACGCTCGTACGCGAGGTCCTGGTGCCCGGCCTGGCGCGGCGGGGCGGAAGTCTCGATTCGAATCGCAGCGGGGCGCGGGTCGACGGCACCGAGCACGTCGATGCGGTCGTGCTGGTCGATCAGTCGCCGGGCACGCGCAGCGCGCGCTCGAATCCCGCGACCGTGACGAAGGCCTTCGATGGGATCCGACAGCGATTCGCCGAGACTCGCGAGGCCCGGGCCCGGGGCTACCGGGCGGGTTATTTCTCGTTCAATGTCGCCGGCGGCCGCTGCGAAGCCTGCGAGGGCACGGGCGAAGTCCGGATCGACATGCAGTTCCTCGATGATCTCTGCGTACCGTGCGAGGAGTGCTCGGGGCGGCGCTATCGAAAAGAAGTTCTCGACATCCGGATCAACGGGCGGTCGATCGTCGACGTGCTCGGGCTGGGAATCGACGAAGCCTGTGAGGTCTTCGCGGATGATTCGAAGATCGCGCCGCGGCTGCGTCCGCTCGTCCGGGTGGGGCTTGGTTATCTCTCGCTCGGGCAGCCGCTCTCGACGCTCTCGGGCGGCGAGTTCCAGCGCCTGCGCCTGGGGCAGGCGCTGCTCGAGGGCGCGGGTCGCACGCTCTACGTGTTCGATGAGCCGACCACCGGTCTGCATGCGAGCGACACCCAGGTCCTGCTGCGCTGCATCGACGAGGTGATCGATGCGGGGGCGAGTGTGCTCGTCGTCGAGCATGACCTGGACGTGATCGCCCAGGCGGATTGGCTGATCGATCTGGGGCCGGGCGGTGGGCCCGAGGGCGGGAGGCTCATGGCCGAAGGGCCGCCCGAAGTCGTTGCCCGCTGTGGCGAGTCTTTGACAGGCCGGCTGCTCCAGCAGGCCATCCAACGCGGAGAAGCCGTCGGACGGGGAATCTCGTAGCAAGCTGGATGGCGGCGAGGGACGGGAATCGAACCCGCCCGGATCGCGGCGACGCGATCCACTCTCGATTTGAAGTCGAGGCCGAGCACCAGCTGCGGAAACCTCGCCACCTCCGAGACTAGGAGGAGCATAGTCGCAGCGCGAGGGGCGGTGGGATCGTTTTGCACACTTTCTCGTTCCCAGTTTTCGTGCGACGTGCCATGCTGCACGCGTGACGGACTATTCACTCGGCGACGTCGCGCGCATTCTCAAGGTGTCCCCGCGCCGACTTCGCTATTGGAGGAAGACTCGGCTCGTCGAGTCGCCTTCCGAAAACGTTGTGGTCAACACTGCGGACACCACCGCGGGCAACACCGCAGGCAAAGCCGAGAAAAGCGCAGCGGGCAGTGCGGGCCGCAAGGCCGCGGCCAGGGCCGAGGACGACGGTTACGGATTCCGAGATCTGGTCGTCTTGCGCGCGATCGTTTCGATGATCGACCGCGGCATTCCACTCCAGCGCATCCGCCGCCATCTCGAGGTGCTGCGCGATCGATTGCCGGACCTCGCGGATCCGGCCGGAGCGCTTCGGCTCGCGTCCGAG
>JANNQH010000285.1:0-3448 GCA_031400655.1 Deltaproteobacteria bacterium
GCCCCGCGCGCGCCGGGGGCGGGCACGACCGCATCTCTCGCCGCGATCGCCGCGGTCATCGTGCTCGGATTCGGGCTCGGCTGGATCTCGCCCCCCGAGCTCGCGATGGCGGGCACGGGCTTCTTCCTCGGTGGAGTCTTCCCGGTGATGATCGGACTCGCGGGCCAGACGCTGCCACGCAAGGCGGGCCTCGCGGTCGGTCTCGCCGGCGGACTCGGCTCGCTGGGCGGCTTCGTCGTCCCGTGGATCACCGGGGAGCTCGCCGGTTCGGGCGGACTCCCGCGCGCCCTCGCCGCGCTCTCGGGGTGGCTGTGTCTGCTCGTCGCGGGGGCCGCTTTCGTGCGGATGCGGAGGGCGGAGATCGGCTGAAGGCGAGCTTGCTGCGTCATGAGCGCGGCTTATTGGGCACGGGCGAGGCCACCGAGATACGTGTGACGATCGCCCCGAGGCCGCGTCCCTCAGCGATCACTACGTCGCCGGCGCGCAGGAATGCGCTCTCCTGGAGCAACTTCTCGATCCAAGCTTGCTTCACGGACGTCGCCACGTCGCCGTCGAGGAAGCCGAGACTCACCGCCCACCAGGCGGCGTTCGCGGCGATGAAACCAATGCCCGGCGTATTGAAGACGGCGCCGCCCGGCGTTCCGCTGAGAATCGCCATGCCGCGGGGGATGCGGCCGGGGCTGAGCGCGATGGCGTGACCCTCGTGCATGAAGCGCGGCGCCGCACCGAGCACGAGCGTGCGGCGTACGAGTTCCTCGACGGGCCAGATCAGCTCTCCGCCGCGGGCGTGCTGACGCTCGTCGCCGTTGACTTGCAGGCGGATCTCGCAATTTTCCACAAAGCTGCGCCAGTCGCGCGGGATCACGAGGAACGGGCCAGTCGGCAAGAAGCCGGGCTTGCCCTTCGCGTCGGCGAAGCCGCCGCCGACGTCTGGCTCCGAGAGTTCCGCTTCGAGCGTGAGCTGGGCGCGCTCGGTGAAGTCGTTGATGACGAACACGCCAGCGCGAGCGTTCGCGAGATCGGCGAGGCTCTCGATCTCACGATCGAACACGAGGGCGATCTCGACCTCGTAGTCGAGTAGCCAGCCCGGCTGAACTGTCAGGGACTCTTGCCACCCGGTCGGCACGGCGACCTTCGGGAACAAGAACGGCGCCGCGACGTCCACCTCTTCGCCATGCTCGACGTAGTTCGCGCCTCCCGCGATGTGTTGCGCGCCCTCGAGCACGGGCAGCAATTCCGCGAGTGCGAGCTCTGTGCGCGGCCCCTCGCGCAAGAGCGCCGCGAGATCGGCCTCGCTTCTCCCTGTGAGCGCCGCGAACGCGTCGTCCGTACCGAGCGCGACCGCCGAGAGGCTCGCGTCGCTCGCGGCGACGACGAGGAAGGCCTCGCGCACGCCAGCGCGGTTCGCAAATGCGACAGTCAGCGCCTCTTGCGCCGGAGCGAGCTCGGGCGGGGCTGCGTGAGCGGCAACCGCGAGAGCGATCAGGGAGAAAAACGTGGCGCGTAGCATTTCTGCGTTCTCCGCTGGGCGGCGCCCAGCTCGACTGAATCTGTTCAACACGCGGCGACCAGACGAACGCAGCACTGCAAGAGTGTCGTTTCTCGGGGGGGTCAGAGCCGGCTCGAGCGACTGAGTTAGCTCAAATTTTCGATCGCCGGAGTTTTAGCCACTACGGGATCAGGCTGTCGTCGCGGACGATGCCCGACGAGATGATGTGGGTCCGAAACGGGCAGGGCCGATGGGGATGGGGCGAGGGCTGGGTGACGTCGGAGTCGAGTGGGTCCACATGTCCGAGCACCACCTCGCGCAGGCCCGCCAGTACGCGGGTGGCGTCGAACAGGTTGATCGTGCCGATCTCGTCGTCAGGTTCGGCCGGCAGTTCGAGCTTCGCGCCCGCCTGCATCGAATCGGCATTTGCGCTCAGCGCCTCGATCAAGCTCCCGGTGACTTCACGCTACCATCCGAACGGCGGCGGCAACACTGCGGAAAGCTCGCGCGCCCCGAGCGCGAGCAATCCATGCCCGCTGCCGCGTGCGAAGGCTCGCACGAGGTCGTCGGCTCGCGCGGAAGCGAACTCGATCGCGTCAGTAGCCTCACCGACGAGCAAACGTCCGTGCGGCGTGAGCGCCAGCGCCAGGCGGCGGACCCGCGCAGTCCCCGCTCCGCGTTCGCTGCTCGACACTTTCCGATCCACACGCTGCGTTTCTCGCGAGATCGATGCGGACTGACGTTCGACGACCCACTGCGTGAGCGCGGATCATGGCATGCGAAAGTGCGCGCGCAAGACGGCGCAGCGGCGGGAAAGCCCGCCGGCTCGCCGCACCCGACCGACTCCGCTTCGACGGAGCATTCCTGGGGCGCGACCTCGGCCCGCGTTATCGTCCGCCCGTGCACCCCCCCACCGACCCCATCGTCGTCACCGGCGCAAACGGCCAGCTCGGCCGCGCCCTGCTGCGCGATCTCGCCTCGTCCGGCCACACCGCCGTGCGCGCCCTCGTCCGCTCCTCGCGGGCCGCCGACTCGATCAGGGCGCTTGCCCTCGACCCCGCCCCCGCGATCCAGATCGTCGACTACACGAGCCCCCACGAAATGGAAGCCGCCATCGCCGGCGCTCGCTTCGTCGTCCATCTCGTCGGCATCATCAAGGAGAGCCGCGACACGCGTTATGTCGATGCCCACGAGAATACCTGCCACGCCCTCGCCCTCGCGGCTTCCCGATCGCGCGTGGAGCGGATCGTCTATCTCTCGATCCTCGGCTCGCTCGCGGATTCGCCGAATCCCTGTCTCGCCTCGAAGGGCCGTGCGGAGGCGACGTTGCTCGAGGAGCGCGTCGCGGTGACGGTCCTGCGCGTGCCGATGGTGATCGGCGGGGACGACATGGCTTCTGCCTCGCTCCGGCGCCAGGCGCGGGCGCGCAGCGTGCGTCTCGTCGCCGGGGGACGGACGCTCCAGCAACCGATCGACTCCCGAGACGTTCGCGTAGCCATCCGCGCAGCGCTCGCCGTGAGCGGCGGCCGCAATCTCGTGCTCGACGCCGGTGGCCCCGAAGGTCTGTCCCATCGTAGTCTCGTCCTGCGCGCCGCGCGCCACTGGCAGAACGAGCCGCGCATCCACTCGCTCCCGATGATCGTCGCGCGTGCCGGTATCGGCCTTCTCGATTTGGTCCTTCCGAATCCGCCGATCACCCGGGCGATGTTCGACATCCTCCAACACGACGACCGCGTCGACACCCGGCCCTTCTGCGAGAAGCTGGGCATCACACTCACGCCCCTCGACACGACCCCCGCCGACTTCGTCGGCCCGGCGAGCCGCGCTGGAAGGGACTCTCGCTCGAACCCATCGACCCAGGAGAAGCGGTGACGACTCCCCGAACGACCGAATCCGGGAACGAGAGCACGATGGGCGGCCAGCGGCCGCGACCGAAGGCCTGGCAACAAGCGCTGCCCT
>JANNQH010000286.1:0-4012 GCA_031400655.1 Deltaproteobacteria bacterium
CCTCACCGACCGCCGCGCGCCCCACCACCCCGTTCCAGACGAGCGAGACGGGTGCGAGACCCTGCCACTGCTCTTCGAGCTTGGCGATCATCTCCTTCGCGATCCGCGTGTAGAAGCGACGCTCGATCCGCGTGTACTCCCGGGTCGGGGGACGAACCGGCTTCAGGTTGGCACCCGCCCCGAAGTACATGCAGAGCATCTGGAAGAAGAACGGCCGTGACAGCAACAGGAGTCCCCCGTAGCCCTTCGGCATGATCTGGAACGAGCCCACGACGTCGGTCGGCAGCATCAACTCGGCGAGCTCCGCCAACTCGATCTCCCGCTGCCCGATCAACGAAAACTGGATCACACGTTCGTGCCGATTCGAGAGCGATCGCCCGTACTCGAACCCGAACGCCTCGTTCGCCCGCTCGAGCTCGAGATCGGGCGCACGGGCGCTTTCGCCCTCCGCCTCCGCAGCCCGTTCGGCGAGCAGGCCGGGCATCTCGGCGAGCAGAGCATCGAGCTCTTCCCGTGAGAGGATCTCGGCGTCGGCAAGCGCCTTCGTCACTGGACCACGAACTCCGTGAACAGGACCGACTTCACGTCGCCCGTCTCGAGCAGATCGTTCACGCGCTCGAGGATGTCTTCCTTGAGCAGCGCCTTGCCTTCGAAATCCGTGATATCCGAAAGCTGTTTGCTCGAAAGCAGCACGATCATCGCGTCGCGCACCTGGGGCAGACGGCCTTCGATCTCCTGCTTGAGTGCGACGTCGTCGGCCTCGAACTCGACGCGCAGCTTGAGGAAGCGGTTGTACCCGTCGCCGGTCACGTTCACGACCAACGGCTCGAGGGCGAAGAGGCGCTCTTTGTAGTCGGCGGTCCCGTGCTTTTCGCCCGCGCCTTCGCCCTCGCCGTGGGCCCCGCTGGCAGACTCGCCCTCGGACGCGCCATGGGCGGCCGCTTCGGGCTCCGCCGCATGTGACCCCGCGAACAAGAAGGCACCGCCCGCACCGACGGCCAGCGACACGACCGCGGCCGCAGCGATCGTGATGATGCCTCGCTTGCCGCCAGCCCCCTTCGCCTCTTCCGATGCTTCCGCCTTGCCCTCTGCCGCCTTTTCCTTGCCCTTGGACATCATCCCTCTCCGGCCGCCCGATCGTGTCGGTGCGTGGTATTGGCTTGTTCAGCTGCACGACATGCACGCGATCGCGCACACGTCCCGCTCGAGACGCCCCTCAGCGCGAGAGTGACGGAACGCTCGTCGGTGGACGCCGCGATCCGTCCGTCTCGATCCCGAACTCCTTGAGCCGTCGCCAGAGCGTCGTCGTCGAAATCTGGAGCAGCGCCGCTGCCCGCTTGCGATTCCAGTTCACCTGCTCGAGCGTGCTCAGGATGTGCGAGCGCTCGATCACCTGGAGGCTGTGGATCGTCTCGCCTTCGCGGACGAGCGACTCCTCCTTCAGACGAACCGGCAGATCCTCCACCTTGATCTGCAAGCCCTGGCAGAGCGCGACGCCGCGCTCGATCGAGTTCTCGAGCTGACGCACGTTCCCGGGCCAGGCGTATCCGACGAGCAGATCCATCGCGTCCTCCGCGATGGCGTGGACGCCCTTGCCCGCGCGCTGAGCGAAACGCCGCAGGAAGTGGCTCGCAAGCGCGCGAATATCCTCGGGCCGCTCGCGCAGCGGCGGGACGTGGATCGGAATCACGGCGAGGCGGTAGTAGAGATCCTCGCGGAAGCTCCCGATCGCAACCTCCCGCTCGAGCACCTTGTTGGTCGCCGCGACGAGGCGCACGTCGACATAACGCGTCGTCTCGTCCCCGACGGGCCTCACCTCGCCCGTCTGGAGGAAGCGCAGCAGCTTCACCTGCATCGAGAGCGGCATCTCGGCCACCTCGTCGAGGAAGACCGTGCCCTCGTGGGCGAACTCGAAGAGTCCCTTCTTGTTGCCGGTCGCACCGGTGAACGCCCCGCGCCGGTGGCCGAAGAGCTCGCTCTCGAGCAGGGTCTCCGGAAAGGCCGCTGAGTTCACCGCGCAGAAGACGCGGTCCGAGCGTCGCGAGAGCCGATGGATCGCGCGGCCGATCAGCTCCTTGCCGACCCCGGTCTCGCCCGTGATCAAGACCGAGCTGTCGGTTCCCGCCACCTTCTCGACCAGGCGCAGGAGATTCTCCATCGCCTGGGAGCTGCCGACGATGCCGGTCAGGGCCCGCAGGTCCTCCCGCTCGCTCGTGCCTGCGACGTGCCGCTCGACGATCGGCTGCGACAGCTTCGAAAGTCCGTCTTCGACGATCGCGATGAGATCCGCAGTGTCGATCGGCTTTCGCAGATAGTTGATCGCCCCTCGCTGGATCGCCTCGACGGCACTCTCGATGCTGCCCGCGCTGGTCGTGACGACGACGCCACAGCCGAGCCGCGCGTTGCGGAGTCGATCGAGCAGCTCGAAGGCGCCTCCACCCTCGATCCGGAGGTCCGCCAGCACGAGCTGTGGCGGGGACGAGACGCACGCGCGCTGCGCTTCATCGAGACTGCGGCAGCTCACCACCTCGTGGCCCTGCAGATGCAACGTGCTTGCCGCGCTGCGCGCGAACGATTCTTCTCCATCCACGATCAAGATCCTGGCCACCCTCACCTGCCTCCTGCTGCTGATACTCGACGCGCCGGGGCCGCCGCCGATTGCATTGACTCAGTTCGCGGCGACGAGCTTCTCGCCCGGCTCCGCCCAGATCTCGTCCTCGAAGAGCTCGACGGCCCGCGCCAACCGCTGCGACTCGGAGGACACGCGATCGACCCACTCGGTCGACATCCCGGCTCGTTCCGCCTCGCCTCGCAGCCGATCGATCGCATGCGAGAGCGCGCCCACCGGCGTGCGGAGCTCCTCCGAGACGCGGCGTGCGAGGCGACGGGCGGCGAGCGAGCGCGCCTCGGCATCCCGAATCCGGCGAAACGCGAGCTGCAGTCCAGAATCGATCTCGCGGAGCAGCGCCAACATCGCCGAGCAACGGCCCGACGCGACCCAGACCAGCGCGGTCACCACGCGACGTCCGCCGTCCTTCACCGTGAAGCCGACACAGGCCGATCCCGCGAGCTCGCCCGCGGCATCCGCGCGCCGCCGGTCGAGTCGGGTCACGCGCGAGGATCGGCGCGCATGGGCCAGCAGCTCCTGCTCTTCTACCAGCAGCGTTTCGATACGCAGCCCGCTCTCGCGGGGCCAATCGCCGACGATTCGCGAAGCGATCCCAAGATCCTCGTCGAACCAGAGCCAACGCTGGGATTCGAGGGCGCCCGCCAGCTCGGCGTGGAGCAGCTCGAAGACTTCAGATTCGGACTCGCAGGAGTTGAAGCCGCCGAGCAGGCCACGGGCCAGCAGATCGAGTCTGCGGTCGATGTCCTCCGGTGCGCCGGTCCGGCCAGTGCTCGGACCGTTCGTTGCGATCGACGCGCGATGCTCCCAGGCAGCGAACTCGTCCTGTCCGAAGACCGACTCGCGGATTGCGGTGCGCAGGAAGCCGGGATTCCAGGGCTTTGCAACAAGGAATGAGAGACCCGCGCGCTCCAGATCTTCGCGGCGAAGCTCGGTCTGGTGTTCGGCGACGACGAGGGCGCGTCGGACCTCGGGATGGAGGGTGCGCACTTCGATGAGGAACTCGAGACCGCGCACCCCGTTGCCGAGATCGTCGTCGACGAGGATCAGTGCGACGCCACCGCGGGCCAGGCGCAGCCGCGCCTCTTCGACCGAAGACGCCAGCTCGGCGAGGACCCCGGGCTGGGCGACGATGTTCGCCAGCGCGAATCGCGATCCGACGACCGGGTCCAGGATCAGGATCCGGGCCGGATCGCGCGACGAGGCATTGCGGGGATCGAATCGCTTCGCCGCTCGCTCACGGAAGATTTTGCCGGGCTGTTCGTGCAACATGACGGCCTCCCTTCCGCAATGGAATCCTCGAATCCGCGAACGTTTCAACGATCGGTGTCTGAGATGCCCGCTTGAGTGTTATTCGTGCAATCTTGCAGCAGGGATGGAATGCAG
>JANNQH010000287.1:0-1782 GCA_031400655.1 Deltaproteobacteria bacterium
GCGAGACCTTGCGCTCGTTCGGCCGATCGACCGCGCCGACCGCGAGCGCGAAACGCATCACAGCCGGCGTCGCGAGCGCAGCGACGCCTGCGGCGACGAGTACGATCGCAATGGCTCGAATCTCGTCCAAGCGGCTTCATCTCCGTAGCGAGGCATCGACCCGGGGACGACGTCCATCCGGCCGACGCGTCGACGCGTCTCGGGGCGCGGTCCGTCAGTAGTAGCCGTACTGCTCGCGCGTCGCCTCGGACCCGTTCAGGACGAGTCCGACCACACGTCGGCGATCGAGGATGTCGAGGGCGGCCTGAACATCCTCCTTCGGCGTGACCCCGGCGCGAACGACCATCACGAGCCCGTCGCACAGCTCCGACACGCTCTTGGCATCGGGCAGCCCCAGACACGCGGGCGTATCCAGGATGACGCGATCGTAACGACGCGCCACCTCTTCGATCAACCGGCGCATCTCCGGCGATGCCAGGAGCTCGGAGGGATTCCCCGGAATGACACGCACCGGCAACACGTCGAGATTCACCCCATCGAGCTTCGTGATCGCCTCGTCCACCGTCGCCTGATTGAGCAGGATCTCCGCGAGTCCGACCCGCGGCTGGAGCCCCAGCGTCCAGTGCACCTTCGGCTTTCGCAGATCGCAGTCGATCAAAAGCACGCTTCGGCCCACGCTCATCGCCGTCACCGTCGCCAGGTTGACCGCGCAGGTCGACTTGCCCTCCCCGGCGTTGGCGCTCGTGACGGCGATCGTCTTCAGGGGCCGCTGGGACGCGAGGCTATCGAGCCGTCCGCGCAGACTGCGGTACTGCTCCGCGACGTAGGAATCCGGCTGCAGCAGCGTGATGCGCCGCTTGTTCGCGTCGCTGGGCGCGTCACCGGGCGCCGCACGGTTGAGGCCGAGCCAACGCGAGAGGATTCCGGGCTTCTCCTTCCGCGAGGGCGGCGAGATCGCGGACCCTTCGAAGGCCGGCGCGGCCGGCATCGTCGACTCGGATCCGGTCGCCTTGCGTCGCCGTTCCATCTCTGCGCGCTGCAGCGCTTCGTAATGCTTCGCCATGACTCCTGCTCCCGACCCCTTGCTGAGATTCCCTAACGACGGAACCGGAAGAACCGGCGCAGCGAGCGCCGCTTGGGCGTCCTGCTCGGCTCTCGATGAATTTCGTCTTCTTCCAACTCGTCCTTCGGGACGAGACCGAGATCGCGCGCGACCTCGTGAATCGCATCCGCCCCGACCACCGACTGCTGCCGCGCGTAACCGACGAGCATCGCACCGTCGCAGACGACGTTGATGAGGCGGGGCGTGCCCTCGGTCACCCGGAAGAGCTCGCGCATGGCCTTCTTGTGGAAGACACCGCGCCCCGTGTAGCCCGCCTTCTCGAGGCGTCCCTCGACGTACTCCGACAGCTCGTTCTCATCGAAGGGCCGAAGATGATGTCGAAGCGCGATCCGCTGCCGCAGCTGACGCAGCTCGGGCTTGTCGATCAACACCTGCAGCTCCGGCTGTCCGACCAGCATGATCTGGATCAGCTTCGACGTCGGCGTCTCGAGGTTCGAGAGGAGCCGGATCTCTTCGAGCATTTCGGCCGACAGATTCTGCGCTTCGTCGACGATCAAGAGCACGCGCTCGTTCGCCGCGAGCTTCTCGATCAGGTAGTGGTTCAGCGCGAGCAGATATTCTGCCTTCGAATCGCAGGCGGGCCCGATTCCGAGCTCCTCGAAGAGCATGCGAAAGAAGCCCAGAGGATCGAGTCGCGGATTGAAGATGAACGCTGAGTT
>JANNQH010000288.1:0-4040 GCA_031400655.1 Deltaproteobacteria bacterium
CGGCGCATGGGATATCCACGCGCGCATCCACGACATGGATCTGAACGGCGTCTACGCCTCGGCCTGCTTCCCGTCGTCGCTCCCCGGCTTCGCGGGCCAGCGCTATCAGCTCGGCGTCTCCGACCCGGAGCTCGCCCGGGCTGTCGTGCGCGCCGCGAACGATTGGCATTTCGAGGAGTGGGCCGGGAGCTATCCGGGCCGGATCATCCCCATGCAATTGCCCTGGCTCCTCGATCCGCACGAAGGCGCCGCGGAGATCCGCGCGAACGCAAAGCGGGGATTCTCGGCCGTCACGTTCCCCGAGCTCCCGGAACGCCTCGGTCTGCCGTCTCTCCACACGGGCTACTGGGATCCCTTCATGGCCGCCTGCGAGGAGACGGGCACCGTCATCTGCCTGCATGTCGGCTCGTCCTCGACCGCGCCGACGACCTCGTCCGGCGCGCCTTCGGACACGGTCGGCGTGCTCTTTTTTGGCTGGGCGATGTTCGCGGCGATCGATTGGCTCTACTCGAAGATCCCGGTGCGCTTCCCGAACATCAAGATCTGCTTGTCGGAGGGCGGCATCGGCTGGGTCGCGGGCCTGATGGATCGCCTCGACCACGTCGGCCGCTACCAGCGGATCTTCGGAACCTGGGAAGGCATCGCGATGACTCCGCGCGAAGTCATGCAGCGCAATTTCTGGTTCTGCACGATCGACGACCTCGCGGGCCTCGAGCAGCGTCACCACATCGGCGTCGATCATTTGCTGCTCGAATCCGACTATCCCCATCAGGACGGCACCTGGCCCGACACCCAGTCGATCGTCTGGAGCCAGATCGGCAAATTTCCCGCCCACGAGATCGAGCGGATCGCCTGGCGAAACGCCTCCGAGCTCTTCCGCCACCCGGTCCCCGCCGCCCTGGCAACCAACCCCGACGCGATCTAGCCGCGCGCTTCGAGCGGCTCACAAGTCGCGAACGTCACGCACATGGGACGCGAATGGCTCGCCATTGTCTCGAGCAGCTCGACCCATCGGATTGATTCGCCTTCGGCTTTCTTCTGGGTCGTGGCGACCTTGGGCTGCGCGCACACCTCGGCTACGTGGACGCCCGTAGACGAGTCGCCCGATGTTCCGTGGCGCGACAGTCTCGTGAGCGCCCATCGCGCCCGGTTGATCCGGTCCCGGCGGAAGTCCGACCGTCGCCGACTACGCCCGCCACGAGCCCGAGACGACCCTGCTCCACGAAGTCATTCGGGGAGAGCTCGTCCCCTTCCTCGCTCGCGCTCGCTCGGCGGGCGCCCCTCAACGCTTTGGATCGGCCCTGAACCTGACACCGCACTTCCATACCCTGGTGCTGGACGGCGTCTACGCTGGGCCGTCGCACAACCCGGGAGCCTTCGTCGCCCTTCCTCCCCCCGAGACCGAGGATGTGGCGCGGGTCCTGGCCGGCACGGCGAGGCGCATCCTGCGGAGGCTTGAGCGAAGCGGGGTCGATGAGGAGGACGATCCCCTCGCCGGCGACGATCCCCTGATGGCGATGCTCGGCGCGGCGTCGATCCGCTCGCGGATCGCGACGGGTTCCGAGGCAGGCGAGCCGTGGCGGAGGCTCGGGGATCGGGTCGAGCCGATCGCGGAGGACGAGTCGGGGGTCGAGCCCAGGGCCGCCATCCTGTCCCGCTGCGTTCGGCAGGGCGGAATGAGCCTGCACGCCGACGTAGCGGTCCCAGCTCGCGATCGAGAGCGGCTCTGTCGTTATGTCGTCCGCCCCCCGCTCGCGCGGGGCCGTCTCGAAGCGATAACAGACGGTCGGCTTGCCTATCGTCTCAAGACGCCCTGGCGAGACGGCACGACACATGTCGTGATGGAGCGGCGGGAGCTGCTCGAACGGCTGGCGCCACTGATCCCGCCGCCGCGGGCGCATCAGGTCCGCTATCACGGGGTGCTCGCGCCTTGTTCGAGCGCACGGGACCAGGTGGTGCCGGCAGGGCCTGAGGTCTTGGAGGCGGTGCTGACTTCTCGGGAAGCGGATGGCGGGTCGACCGGAGCCGCCGACGGGGGAGGGGCATCGGTCAAAGTCGATCCTCCGGCCGACGTGCGCTGCGATCGAAGGGACCCGCTTCCCCGTCGCACTGCGTGGGCCGATCTGCTCACGCGCGTCTTCGAGGTCGACGCGCTTCATTGCCCAGACTGTGGCGGACGGATGAGACTGCTCGCCGCCATCACGGACCCGAGTGTGGCGCGTCGGATCCTCGAGTGGCTGGCGCTTCCGCCTCGGGCTCCGCCGCTGGCGGGAGCAAAGGAGACCGATCCGGCGTGCGGACCAGGCGACAGCGCGCTCGAGCCAACGTGGACGAAAGCCCATGAGGATCCGGCCTTTGAATTCGATCAGACGCCAGCCGACGATCCGTACTCGAAAGAGGGGTCCTGATCGATCGACTCGGACGATTCGTCGAATTCAGGAGGCGATGGAAATGACGCAAGCTTGCCTGCGAAAGGACTATCTCGTGGGCGTCGGCAGCGCGGGGGACTCGGACTGGCGGGAAAGCTTGGATTCGTCCCCGGACGGGCCCCGAGGTGGTCCGGGCGACATATTGTTCTTTAGCGGCGGTGAAGAAAAGGCCCTTTTTTCTTCCTACGCGCCACGCCACTCCTCGAGTTGACGCACACAATTAGGCCCGAAGGGTGAAGCGGCCGAGATCGCTAGGCAACGCCTGCGTCACCTGCGCCGCGTCGTAGGCTTCGGCGCCCAAACGCGCAAGGCGCAGTGCCGGGCGGCGAGCTTGAAGTCGTTGTCCGTGCTCAACAACGTCAGGTCGTGGCGAATGCAGAGCTGTGCAAGAACGGCATCGATCGTGCCGACTTGGACGCCAGCGCGGCGGCACGTGTTTCGCAGCTCTGCAGCGGCGATGTGGTCTTCGCGGTCCGGCTGGAGAAGAGGCAATGCCCCGAAGCACTCGATGATCTGCGCGCTGGCCTTCGCGCCCGAGAAACCTTGAAGCAATTCCTGAAGCACCAGCCCAGTGGTCACGACGACGTCCGCGCCCAGAAGCGCGTCCTTCAGTTGGTCCACTTCAGGCTCGGCAGTTTCGGCATCGCGCCGCAATGCGAGCGACCACACGCTCGTATCGACGAAAAGAGTCACTTGCGAGACCGCTCAACCTTGTAGTTGAACGAGTCGTCCCACTCGAGCTTGCCCATCAGATCCACGACCTTACGCTGCTGGCGGCGGGCGATGAACTCCTGCAGGGCCTTGGTGACAGCGGCCTTCTTCGTTCGCTCACCGCTGACGGCCACGGCGCGTTCGAGAAGGTCCGGATCAATCGCCAAGTTGGTTGCCATGTGCGACTCCTTGTGCGCGAGTCTACACACTCGAGCCGGATGCGCCAATGCGCAGATCCACGCGATCGGCGTAGCGGGATCAGCGACCAGCGGGGTTGATATTCGAGACCGGGCCCTCACGCTCCAGCAGGACCCCAACGCCGCGACCCGATGTTTGCCATCAACCCTCGATCCTTTCCACCAGCTCCCGAAACGCCCGCCCCCGATGCGAAATCCGCTCCTTCTCGTCTCTCGCCAACACGCCACACGTCCGCGTCTCACCCCACGGCACGAAGATCGGGTCATACCCAAACCCCTGATCCCCCCGCGGCGTGCGGACGATCTCTCCTTCGCAGACGCCGCGGGCTGTCAGTCGGCGTCCGTCGGGCAGCGCGCACGCGGCGATGCAGACGAAGCGCGCGGGCAGCGGATCGGGATGACTCGCCAATTCGCGCAGCAGGCATTCGAGCCGGCCCCGATCGTCGAGCTCGGGGCCGCCGTAGCGCGCGGAGCGAACTCCGGGGCGGCCGCCGAGCGCGTCGACCTCGAGGCCCGAATCGTCCGCCAGACTCGCGAGTCCGGTCGCCTCGAGCACAGTCAGCGCCTTCGCCAGCGCGTTGGCCGCGTAGTCGTCGCCTTCCTCGGGAAACGCGATGCCGGGGAACACCGAGAGCGAAACGATCTCGTCGTCGCCGAGGATCCGCTCCACCTCACGGAGCTTCCCCGGATTGCCGCTCGCCAG
>JANNQH010000289.1:0-8184 GCA_031400655.1 Deltaproteobacteria bacterium
TCCGACCGCGAGCTGCGACCCCCCGTCCCGGCGCCGCCGGTCCGCTCGGCACCATCGCTCTCGCGTTCTTCGCCCGCGCGACCGATCGACCAGACCTCGAGGCTGTTGAAAAAGCGCGTGTCGCCCTTGGGACTCTTCCACTCGCGGCCACGCAAGCTGAACTCGACCGAGACGACGTCGTCGACCTTGAAATCGTCGAGCGAGTCGCAGCGATCGCCGGTCAGCTGGAAGATCACGAGCTGGGGGTAGCGCGACGTCGCGTCGAGCTCGAGTACGAACTCGCGCTTCTTGAATCGCTCCGTCACCTGCGCTGCCGGGAAAGCGGTATGGATCCGGCCCTGCACCTGCATGTTCATCGTCAGCCCCGTCTCGTGATGGACGCCGACGGTAGCAGGCGGAAATGCCGCCGCGCGCGACCCGCTTGAAGGGGCGCGCGCACGGCGGCGGTCAGGCCAGGGGGCTCAGGCTGCCCTGACCGCGCCGCGCGGCGGGATCGCCAGCGCAAGCAGCCCGAGGCCCATCAGGATGGCCGTCCCCGGCTCCGGGACCACGGTGACCGACTGGGCGAGCAGCGGCGCATTGCTGCCGAACTGGGTCATGAAATCCTGGTAGCCCCCGGCCGCGATCGTGACGGACCACTGGAAGCCCACCGTCACGTCCTGGTTGTTGAGCGGCAGGCCCGTGTTGGCCAGGTTGTCGACGTTGTTGTCGGTCAGATCCTGCAGGAGCTGCGCGTAGCGGCTCGCGCGGTAGGCGTTCGCGCCGTAGCCGATGATCGGCGCGGTCTGCGCTCCTTCGATCTGATTGATGAGAATGCCGTCCGGGCTCGTGCCGAGGGTCGCGCGATCGGACCCGCTCGTGCCAGCGAGATCGAAGTCCGAATAATGGAAGATGTCGATCGTCAGGCTCGCGCCGGACGTGTTCTGGATCCGCAGGTTCTGGAAGAGATTGCCACCCGTCCCCGAGTCGAAGACCTCGAAGGAGAGCGCCGCATCGAAGAGACCCGATCCGGTCGGATCGTTCCAGCCGAGTCGTCCAACCGAGCCGTTATAGAGCTCGATGTCGGGGTTCGCGAAGGGCGACTCGAGCGTGCCGCCGGAGACGCGATAGAACCACCACGACTCGAAGGCCATGTCGGCGGCGCTGGCGCCGGTGAAGTTGACGTTGACCGTGTCGTTCGCCGAGCTGGCGAAATTGGTCGCATAGCCGAAGGTCACGTCGCCTGCCGTCACGCTGCCGATCGCAGTCGCAGACAGGGGGCAGATCGACGTCAATCCGAGGACGAGGGCCGCCTTCCAACCGAGGATCTTGCTCATGGCTTTGCTCCGGACACAACGGGTCCAGGAGCCATATCGGATTCGTCCTCAAGGTCCTGTAGGGTTTTCCCTGGAACTCGGCGAGGCTGCGGCGCTGTTGCACACCGTGCGGGTCGAGATGTGAGTCGAGACACGGGAAGGGGATCACAAGATGGCAGGACCGCTCCACGGCGTTCGCATGATCGAGGTGGGCGAGGTGATCTCCGCCCCGCTCGCTGTGATGATGCTCGCCGAGCAGGGGGCCGACGTGATCAAGGTCGAGCCGCCGGCCCACGGCGAGGAGAGCCGGCAGCTCTCGAACTACCGCGCGGGCATGGCCGGGCTCTACGTCAACTGTAATCACGGCAAACGCTCGATCGGAATCGACTTGAAGACCGCCGAAGGTCTCGAGCTCCTCTACGAGTTGGTTCGGGGCGCGGACGTCTTCGTCCAGAACTGGCGTCCGGGGGCGGCCGAGCGACTGCGCGTCGCCGAAGCGGATCTGCGCCGGGTGAACGAGCGGCTGATATACGCCTCGGTCACGGGCTACGGCGACAGCGGTCCGTACGTCGGCCGCCGGGGCTACGACCCGATCTTCCAGGCCCTGACCGGCTACGTCGCGGCACAGCTGAACCCCGAGCTCCCGGTTCCCGACCTCGTGCGCAACGCGATCGTCGACAAAGCAACGGCCTACACCCTCGCCCAGGCCATCACCGCCGCCCTCTTCGCCCGCGAACGAGGCGCCCCCGGTCAACACGTCCGGGTGTCGATGCTCGATGCGGGCCTCGTCTTCTTCTGGCCCGACGGAATGCTCCGCCACAGCCTGGTCGGCGAGGACGTCGAGAACCTCATGGTGCCGGGCGAGCGCTATCAGCTGATGTCGACGCGAGACGGCCAGCTCGTCATCTGGGCCGGAACCGCCGAGCAGATGCGCGGCACGCTCCGCGCCGTCGGACGCGATGACCTGGCGAACAGCCCGGGCCAGCGCGGCCGTGAAATGCTGCGCGAGGAGAACATCCTCGAGCGATTGGAGGCCTTCCGCGACGGTGTGGCGAAGCTCTCGACCGCAGAAGCCTACCAGCGCATGCTCGCGTTCGAGGTCCCGGCGGCGCCGATCCTCTCCCACGCGGAGGTCCTGGCCGACCCCCAGATCACGCATAACGGAACGGTCGTCGAGGCGGTGCACCCGATCTACGGCCGCTACCGCCGGGTCCGTCCCGCCGCACGCTTCTCCCGCACGCATCCCGAGCTGACAGCGCCGGCTGCCCTCTATGCCGAGCACAGCGACGCGATCCTGGCGGAGCTCGGCCTCGATCCGGACGCCCGCGCCCGGCTGCGCGCCCAGGGCGTGATCCGCTAGATCCCGCTTGCCCTACGCGCTCGCGAGCAGCTCACCGTGCACTACGGCGAAGAACGCGTCGGGATGCTCGGCCCAGCAGCGAAAGGCCTCCGCGATCTCCGCCAGCTCCGCGCGCGAGGCGATGCCGTACGCCACGGCCTGCTCGCCAAAGGCCGAGAGCAGACAGCGATCCGCCCAGAGCCCTCCCCACCAGGCGCAGCTCTCGGCATCGGCATAGGTCCAGGTCGAGCTTGTCGCGGTGACGGCGCCGAATCCGGCCGCCCGTGCCCATGTCTTGAGGAAGCGCCCGGCGTCGGGCTCGGCGCGATTATGGCGCGCGACGGCGCGGTAGACGTCGAGCCAGCGCGTGAGCCTTGGGTCGAGCGGTGCCCAGAGAAAGCTCGCGTAATCACTGTCGCGCACGGCGACGACCCCGTCCTGACGCACGACGCGCCGCAGCTCGCGCAGCGCCGCGACCGGATCCGTCAAATGTTGCAGGACCTGATGGGCGTGCACGACGTCGAACGAAGCCTCGGCGAAGTCGAGCGCGTAGACATCGCCCAGCCGGAGCTCGACGTTGACGCCCACGCTCTCCGCATGGCGCCGCGCCTCGGCGACGACGTCGCTCGAACGGTCGATCCCGACGACGCGCCCGGGCGCCACGCAGCGCGCTAGGTCGGCAGTGATCGTGCCCGGGCCGCAGCCGACATCGAGTAGATCGAGGCCGGGTCTCAAGCGGGGGAGCAGGTAGGCGGCGGAGTTCTCGGCCGTGCGCCAGACGTGGCTGCGCAGGACGGACTCGTGGTGGCCGTGGGTGTAGACATCGGAGCTCAAGGCTGGCTGACCCGCCCGTCCGGAGCGCTCGTCACGCGACCGCTGCCTCGCGCAGCTCCCGGAACGACGCCTCGATGCACTCGGCATAGAAGCTCGGGTCCGGCATCTGGTCACGGCAGGAGGTGATGCAGACCGAGATCGCGCCGTTGTAGCTCACGATCGCGTGAAACAGGCCAATGCCCTCCATCGGGAGGCCGAGGCCGTAGGTCGCGACCATGCGCGCCCCCGTGAAGTAGAGCGGAACCTGCGGCCCAGGCACATTCGAGATCACACAGTTCGCGATTGGCCGCATGCGACTCATCAGTCCCGTGCGCGCGATCAGGCGGCCCGAGATCCCCGCGAGCGCGCCCGGCAACGTCTGGGTCACGTCGGTCATGCTGCGCGCGCCCACGGCCTGCGTGATGTGCTTCGAGTCGAGCGTCGTCTTGAAGATCTTGGCCAGGCGCTCGATCGGATCGCTCTCGTCGGTGTGGAGCCGGACGAACATGCCGGAGACCTGGTTGCCCGCCTTGCCCTGCTGGGCCGGCGTGCGGGTCGAGATGGGCGCGAAGGCCGAGAGCGAGTCGAGGGGCAGCTCGCGGTGCTGCTCGAGATAACGGCGAAGCGCCCCGCTGCAGACTGCGAGCATGACGTCGTTCACCGTCGAGCCCTCGACGCTCTTGCGGATCTGCTTCACGTCGGAGAGCCGGAACGTGCGCGCCTCGAAGACCCGGTGGGGCGAGACCTTCCGGTTGAAGCGGGTACGCGGAACCTCGTGCGGCGCGTCGTCTTCGTCATACTCCCGCCGCTCGAGCAACAGCCGGATCGCCGGCGGCGCCGCCTTGCCGAGGATCTGCAGGAACCGGAACGGCTGGCGCACGTTGTTGACGGTGCTTCGCAGGGCGAGCTCGACGACGGACGGCGGCGACTCCGCAATCCAATCGTGCTCGGGCGGCGTCGCGTGTCCGTCGGGCGTCAGGTCGTGGAGCGCGGCCGTCATCTCGATGCCCGAGACACCGTCGATCGCCGCATGATGGATCTTCGTGAAGAGCGCGAAGCTCCCCGTCGGCATGCCCTCGACCCCGTCGAGGCCCTCGATCACGTACATCTCCCACAGCGGCTTGCCGCGGTCGAGGGGCCGCGCGTGCAGTCTCGCCACCTGGATGCAGAGCTGCCGCCAATCGCCGGGCTTGGGCAGCGCAATGTGGCGCACGTGAAACTCGAGGTCGAAATCGGGATCTTCGATCCAGTAGGGATGGTCGAACCCGAGCGGGACCTGGACGAGCCGCCTGCGAAAGCAATCCGCGAGATGCAGTCGGGATTCGACGTTCGAGAGGATGCCCTTGAAGGTCACGACACCGCCGAGCGCGCTCGACTGATCGTAGATCGAGAGCCCGCTGATGTGGGTCGGCGCGCTCGGCGTCTCGACATTGATGAAGGTGGCGTCGAGACCGGAGAGCTGTTGCATGCTTGCCTCGCTGGGGGGCCTCATCTGAGGCGGGGGGAAGTGGGGGAAAGGCGCCGCCAGCATAACGCGTCCGGTCAGCCCTCCGGAACGGGGCCCTTGCCCACACGCACGACCTCGAACGAGCTGCCCAGGGCCTGGAGGATCGTCGACGGCTCGGGCCAGAGCGGTCCGCCATCGATCACGACCTCGATCCGGCCGCGGTAGACGCGCTCGAGCTCCTCCGGATCCTCGAGCAGGGGCTCCTCATCGCCCGCCGTCACCGAGCCCGAGACCAGCGGCTCCCCGAGCAGCTCGATCAACATCCGACACACGGCCAGGTCGGGCATCCGCAGCCCGATCTCGCCGTCCCGGTTCCGCATCTCCCGCGGCACTTCGGCGCTGGCCTCGAGGATGACGGTATAGGCTCCGGGCAGGATGCGGCGGACGGTGCGGAAGACGCTGTTCGGCATGATCGCATAGCGTCCAAAATCGCCGAGCTCGTTCACCAGCATCGAGAGCGGCTTGCGCGAGCGCTCGTCGAAGCCCTTCAGGAGGCGGATCTGCGAGATCGCCTTGCGGCTCGAGAGGGCGCACCCGAAGGCGTACCCCGTGTCCGTCGGATACAGGATCACCTGGTCGCGGCGCAGCGCGTCGATCGCCCGCTCGAGCTTGCGCGGCGCGGGTCTTTCCGGATCGACTCGCAGTCGCATGAATCGCCCCTTTCTCGATCGGCCCCGGCACGGGCCCCGGCACGGGCCGCCGCGAACCTTCGCCCGGGCTGTGCGAAGCGGCAAGCCGACCCGCGTGCTACATCGAACAGGCAGGCGCCGCCGCTCGAGCGGCACGCGCTGATCCGGAGATCGCGATGGCTGGCTCCCAAGCTGGATTCGACTGGGCCGATCCGCTGCTGCTCGACGAGCAGCTGACGAACGAGGAGCGGCTGGTCCGGGACAGTGCGCGCGAGTATGCCCAGGCGCGCCTCATGACGCGGGTCCTGAAGGCCAACCGACACGAGCATTTCGACCGCGAGATCCTGAACGAAATGGGCGCGCTCGGGATGCTGGGCGCGACCCTGCCCCAGCAATACGGCGGCGCCGAGGTATCCCACGTCGCCTACGGCCTGATCGCCCGGGAGGTCGAGCGCGTCGACTCGGGCTACCGCTCGGCGATGAGCGTGCAGTCCTCCCTCGTCATGCACCCGATCCACGCCTACGGCACCGAAGCCCAGCGCGAGCGCTGGCTCCCCGGCCTCGCGAAGGGCGAGCTCGTCGGCTGCTTCGGACTGACCGAGCCCGACCACGGCTCCGATCCCGGCAGCATGCGCAGCCGCGCCGAGAAGGTCGACGGCGGCTATGTCCTGACCGGCAGCAAGACCTGGATCACGAACAGCCCGATCGCCGACGTCGCCGTCGTATGGGCCAAGCTCGACGGCGAGATCCGGGGCTTTCTGCTCGAGAAGGGGACGCCGGGACTCAGCTTCCCGAAGATCGAGGGCAAGATGTCGCTGCGCGCTTCGATCACGGGCGAGATCGTGATGGACCGCGCGTTCGTGCCCGAGGCGAATCTGTTTCCCGAGATCAAGGGGCTCGCCGGTCCCTTCGGCTGCCTCAACAAGGCGCGCTACGGCATCGCCTGGGGATCTCTCGGCGCCGCCGAATTCTGCTGGCATGCCGCCCGCCGCTACACGCTGGACCGGACCCAGTTCGGGCGTCCGCTCGCCGCGAATCAATTGATCCAGCTGAAGCTCGCCGACATGCAGACCGAGATCACGCTGGGACTGCATGCGTGTCTGCGCGCCGGGCGATTGATGGACGAGGGCCGCCTCGCCCCCGAGAACATCTCGCTGCTCAAGCGCAACAACTGCGGCAAGGCCCTCACGATCGCTCGCGTCGCCCGCGACATGCACGGCGGCAACGGGATCTCCGACGAGTTCCACGTCATCCGCCACTGCATGAATCTCGAATCCGTGAACACCTACGAAGGCACCCACGACATCCACGCGCTGATCCTCGGCCGCGCGCAGACGGGCATCCAGGCGTTCAGCTGATCGTCAATAGTGCCAGGGAAAACGGCTGAAGTTCCGCGGCCGTTTTTCGAGGAAGGCGTCCCTGCCCTCCTCCGCCTCGTCCGTCATGTAGGCGAGCCGCGTTGCCTCGCCGGCGAAGACCTGCTGTCCGACGAGGCCGTCGTCGATCAGGTTCATCGCGAACTTCGCCATCCGCTGCGCCGTCGGGCTCTTGCTGTTGATCTCGGCGGCCCACTCGAGGGCCGTCGTCTCGAGCTCCGCATGCGGCACGACCGCATTCACCATCCCCATCGCATGCGCCTGCTCGGCGTTGTAGCTGCGCCCGAGGAAGAAGATCTCGCGCGCGAACTTCTGGCCGATCTGGCGCGCGAGATAGGCGCTCCCGAAGCCGCCGTCGAAGCTCGCGACGTCGGTGTCGGTCTGCTTGAAGATCGCGTGCTCACGGCTCGCGAGGGTCAGATCACAGGTGACATGAAGACTGTGGCCGCCGCCGACGGCCCAGCCCGGCACGACCGCGATCACGACCTTCGGCATGAAGCGGATCGCGCGCTGGATCTCGAGGATGTGGAGGCGGCCGGTGCGGCCGGGATCGATCGTGTCGGCGCCCTCGCCTTCGGCGTATTTGTAGCCGTCGCGGCCGCGGATGCGCTGATCGCCGCCGCTGCAGAAGGCCCAGCCGCCGTCCTTCGGCGAAGGACCGTTGCCCGTCAGCAGGATGCAGCCGACATCGGTCGAGCGGCGCGCGTGATCGAGCACGCGGTCGAGCTCGTCGACGGTCTTCGGCCGGAAGGCGTTTCGCACTTCGGGACGCGCGAAGGCGATCCGCACGGTGCCCTGGTCGACGGCCCTGTGATAGGTCACGTCGCTGAGATCGAAGCCGGGGATCTCCTGCCAGCGGGCGGGATCGAAGAGCTGCGAGACCGTCTGCGAAACCATGACTACGGAACCTCCTGAAGCGATGCGTGCGACGACGGCGTGGCACGCGGGCCCGCGCGGACGCTCGGGGCGCTCAGGATAGCGGCCCGGCGTGTGCGTCCGTCGCGCTATGGTGCGCCGCGCGAGGAATCCGATGGACGAAAGCGACGATCCGAACACCCCTGCCCCGCTCGACCTGGCGACCCTTGGCGAGCACGTCCCGCTGCTCGAGGGCATCCGCACCGCCCGGGCGATTCGGCGGCTTCGGCCCGACCCCGTCCCCCGCGCGCTGATCCGCAAGGTCTGCGAGGCGGGCACCTTCGCGCCCTCCGGCGGCAATCGACAGCCG
>JANNQH010000290.1:0-13391 GCA_031400655.1 Deltaproteobacteria bacterium
CGAGTACGCGATGGGCCGCGTGCTGATCGACATCCAGCAACAACTGGCGACCAAGCTGCTCGGCCTGCCGCTCACGCACCATCAGAACATGCAGCGCGGCGACGCGCTGACGCGAACCCTGAACGACAGCATGATCGCCCACTCGCTGCTGCGAACGCTCTTCGGCGACGTCATCGAAGGCGTGATCGCGATCGTGGTGAGCGTCGGGACGCTGCTGGTGATTTCTTGGCAACTCACTTGCGTGACGCTGGTGATCGCGCCAGCGATCGCCGGCATCGTCGCCGTCTTCGGACGCAGCATCCGGACCCGCGCACGGCGCCGTCAGGAAACCGTCGGCGAGGTGACACAGCGTCTGGTCGGCATTCTCTCGGGCATCAAGGTGATCAAGGCGTTCCAGGGCCAGGCTCTCGAGCTCGAGGCTTACGGGCGGGAGACGCAGACCTATTTGCGCCGCGACATGAAGGTCGTTTTCCACCGCGCGATGGCGAAGACGTCGAGCGAAGCGGTGAACCAGATCATGGGCGCAGCGATCCTCGGCGCCGGCCTCTACTTCTTGCTGCATCGGATGTTCGACGTGACGACCGGGACGCTCGGCGCCTTCTCGCTCGTCATGTTCCAGGTCTACAAGCCGATCAAGAGCCTGACGATCTCCTACACGACGATCATGGAATCGAACGCCGGCGCCCAGCGTTTGTTCGAAGTCTTCGACATGGAAGAGGATGTCCCCGACCGTCCGAATGCGCGGTCGATGCAAGGACTCTCCCACAGCCTCCGCTTCCGCGACGTGCATTTCGACTACGGCCAGGGACCGATCCTCGCGGGCATCGACCTCGATGTGAAGCCCGGCGAGGTGATCGCCGTCGTCGGGCGGACGGGGACCGGCAAGAGCACGTTGATGGATCTGCTGCTCCGATTCCACGATCCGACGCGGGGCAGCATCGAGATCGACGGCATCGATCTGCGGGATCTGAAGCGCCAGTCATTCCTCTCCCACGTCGCCGTCGTGACCCAGGAGCCCTTCCTCTTCGACGTGTCGATCCTCGAGAACATCCGCTATGGCAAGCCCGAGGCGAGCATGGAGGAGGTGCGCGCTGCCGCCGCCGCTGCGTCGGCCGACGAGTTCATCGACGAATTGCCGCAGGGTTACGACACAGCGGCCGGGGAGTTCGGCCTCCGCCTCTCCGGCGGCCAGCGCCAGCGGATCACGATCGCCCGGGCGATCCTCGCGGATCCCGCGATCCTCGTCTTCGACGAGGCGACGAGCTCCCTCGACGCCAAGACCGAACGCGCCGTCCAGCTCGCAATCGAGTCGCTGCGCGGCCAGCGCACGATCTTCCTCGTCGCCCACCGTCTGACGACGATCCGCCACGCCGACCGCATCGTGGTCCTCGACCAGGGTCGCATCGTCGATGTCGGCGACCACGAGTCGCTGCTCTCGCGGCCGGGGATCTACCGCGAACTGATCGGCGCCGACCGCAGCACCGCCGCGTAGAACGACTCGCTGGACTCCGCCATGCGCGCGGGCGAGAAGCGCGCCTGCGCATCCCGCCGTGCGGCTTCCCCGAGCGCCCGCCGCCGCGCCGGATCGGCGACGAGCCCCGCCCACGCCGCCGCGAGCGCCGCGGGCTCTTCGTCGACGATGATTCCGGTCCGGCCGTCGGCGATGATCTCTGCAATCGCGCCGCGGCGCGTTCCCACCAGCGGCAGCCCGACGGCGGCCGCCTCGAGCAGTGCGCGACAGCTTCCGTCCGAGCCGGGGACGAGATAAGTGAAGAGATCCATCGCAGCGAGCAGGCTGGCGTAGTCGTCCGTGCGATAGCCGGCGAGAATCACGTGACTCTCGATTCCGAGCGCGCGGGCCGGCTTCGCGACGACCTCCTCGGCATGGGTTCCGCGGCCCAACACGACGAGGTGTGCCTTCGGATGCCGGGCCACGAGCTCGACCATCGCCGCGAGCAGCAGATCAAAGCGGCGATGGCGCTGCATGCGCGCCACGACGCCGATCAAGACGGCATCCTCGGGCACGCCGAGCTCCCGGCACACCCGCGCACGGGATCGATCGCCCGGCGCCGGCGAGGCCGCGAGCTCGACCGCCCCCGAGATCGCCGCGAGCGGTCCCCTGGGCCGCACGGCGCGATGGGCCGACGCACTCGCTTCGCTCACGCAGAGAAGCCCATCGCAGGCCCGGCCCAACAGCCAGCGATTCCAGGGCCAGGGCCGGATCGGCTCGGCGCGCGCGACGGATCGGACGATCCGCGTCGCCGCGGGGAGCGGGCGGCGCCGCCGACCGGGATCGAAGGGCAGGCGGCCGAGCGCCCGCGCTGCGAGCACGTGATCGCGGGAATGCCAGCAGTGGACGACATCGAAGGGGCCGGCGAGCGCGTCGCTCGCGAGCCAGTGCGCGAGTCGGAAGACAACCGCGGCGTCGCCCGGACGCCAGGCGGATCGATGCGCGGCGATCGTCTCGCTCGGCGCGAGCCCCCGCCGCGTCGCCTCGGCCAGCAGACTCCGTCCGGCCTCCGGCGGCGGCTCCGCACAGACGAGCTCGACGACATGACCGCGAAGCCGCAGCGCCCGCATCAGCACGAGCATCGGCTCGGCCGGGCCCGTCCACTTCCAGTCGCTCACGAGCTGGAGGATCTTCACGCGGCCGGCGTCCGAGCTCTCCCGGGCTCCTTTTCGCCGCCGCCCATGCGCGTCCGCTCCCAGAGCTTTGCGTACTTGAGAAACACGTAGAACGCGCTCGCCACGCCGATCACGAAGCCCGGGAGCCCGTCCTGAAACCCGCGCCGCATGACATAGCTTCGCAGGAATCGGGCCGGTGGGTGCAGCACGAGCTGGTACAGGCGAAACCGAACGCCGTCACGGGCCAGCGCCGACGCCGCTTCGCCACTGAAGAACTGGATGCGCGCGACCTGGTCCGCCAGATTGCGATAGCTGTAATGCAGCAGGTCGCCGGCGAGGCGGCCCTGCGAGCCCTCGACCTCGACCCGGCCATGGGGATCGCGGCCGACAAAACGCGCGAGCGAGCGCCGGAACAGCCGGAGCTTCCAATCGGGATAGAAATCGCCGTGACGGATCCAGCGGCCGAGATGATAGGTCGCTCGATTGACCTGATAGCCAGCGGGCGACACCCCGGTCGTCGGGTCACAGGCGAGCGCGCCCTGCATCGCGGCGGCAAGCTCCGGGGTCACCACTTCGTCGGGATCGAGCACGAAGACCCAGTCGTGCCGGGCCAGCGACACGGCATAGCGCTTCTGCTCGATGTCGCCCGCGTATTCCCGGCGCTCGACCCGCGACGCCAGGCGCCGGGCCACGGACTCGCTTCCGTCCCGGCTCTTCGCGTCGACGACGACCACGATTTCGTCCGCCCACGCGACGGACGCGAGGCAGCGGGCGAGCTCCTGCTCTTCGTCGCAGGCGAGCAGGCAGACGCTGACGGGTGCGCGTCCCGGCCCGGCCTCGCTCATCCGCGCAGACGCTCGACCGACCGGACGCCCTTCACGCGGCGGATCTCCTTCATCACAGCCGCCAGCGTCTGGACATCCTGGACCCAGAGCTCGAAGACCTGCTCGGCGCCGGTGCCCCGGGTCTCGTCCGTCGTGACGCGGGCCGAGCCGATGTTGATGCCCGCCGCGGAGATCGTGTTCGTGATCTTGGCGAGCATGCCGGGCTCGTCCTTCGAGAGCACGCGGATCTCGATCGCCCGGCGCACATCGCTCGCCGCATCCCAGTCGACCTCGATGCGCCGCGCCGGGTCGAGGGCGAAGACCTTGACGCAGCCCCGCGTATGCACGGTGACGCCACGGCCGCGCGTCACGAAGCCGATGATCTCATCCCCGGGCAGCGGCTCGCAGCAGCCCGCGAAGCGCACGAGCACGTCGGGCGTGCCCGATACCCGCACGCCCGAGGTCGAGCGACGGCGCTCGCGCGTGAAGAGCTGGCGTAGGCGTTTCGGTACGACCGAGACGACCGCCGCGGCAGGCGCAGCGGCCACGGCACCGGTCAGCTTGCGCACGACCCCCGACGCCGTGAGCTTGCCGTAGCTGATCGCCGCGAGGAGCTCGTCGAGGGTCTGGCCCGCCAGCTCGTTCGCGAGATAGCGGGCGAGGCGGCCGTCTTCCTCGACCTGCGCGAGGCTGAGGTCGCCCTTGCGCAGCTCGCGCTGCAGCAGATCGCGTCCGAGCCCCACGGCGCGCTCCTTGCCCGCCTGGCGGATCGCGTACCGGATGTGGTTGCGCGCCTTCGACGAGACCGCGAACTCGAGCCAATCCTTGCGCGGCGCCCGCTCGGGTTGGGTCAGGATCTCGACCGTGTCCCCGCCCTTCAGCTTCTGGCGCAGCGGCACGAGGCGGCCGTTCACCTTGGCGCCGGAACAGTGCGAGCCGATCTCGCTGTGGATCGCATACGCAAAATCGATCGGCGTCGAGCCAGCGGGCAGGTTGATGACCTCGCCCTTCGGCGTGAAGACGAAGACCTCGTCGGGGAAGAGATTGAGCTTCACCGCATCGAGGAACTCATGGGGATCCGAGATTTCCTTCTGCCATTCGACGAGCTGCCGGAGCCAGTCGAATTTGGCGTCGTCGCGCTCGGCGGCGAGGCGGCCTTCCTTGTATTTCCAGTGCGCGGCGATACCGAGCTCGGCGTCGCGGTGCATTTCCTGGGTCCGGATCTGGATCTCCATCCGCTCGCCGAATTGTCCGATCACCGTCGTGTGGAGCGAGCGGTAGCCGTTCGGCTTGGGCAGCGCGACGTAGTCCTTGAAGCGTCCCGGCACGGGCGGCCAGACCGCATGGATCTGACCCACGGCGCCATAACAATCCCCGATGTTTCCGCCGATCACGACGCGAAAACCGATCGCGTCGTAGATCTGCTCGATCTCGATGTCGTGGCTCTTCATCTTGGCGTGGATCGACGAGATGTCCTTGACGCGGCCCTTGACCTCGCACGGCAGGCCTACCTCGGCGAGCCGCGTCGAGATGATTCCGATCACGCCCTCCATGTAGTGCTCGCGCTCGTCGCGGGAGACGAGCAGCTTCGCCTCGAGCTCGGCGGCGACCTCGGGCTCGAGGGTGCGGAAAGCCAGATCCTCGAGCTCCTGCTTCATCCAGTAGACGCCGAGGCGGTGGGCCAGGGGGACGTAGATGTCCATCGTCTCCTGGGCGACGCGTCGCGCCGCATCGTCGTGCATGTGCTCGAGGGTGCGCATGTTGTGCAGCCGGTCGGAGAGCTTGATCATCAGGATGCGGATGTCCTCGGACATCGCGATCAGCATCTTCCGGAAGTTCTCGGCCTGCTGCTCGCGGGCGCTCCTGAACTCGATGCGGGCGATCTTGGTGAGCCCCTCGACGAGAAAGGAGACCTTGGGCCCGAAGAGGCGCTCGATCTCCTCGCGGGTCGTGAGCGTGTCTTCGAGGGTGTCGTGGAGCAGGCCGGCGATGATCGTGTCTTCATCGACGAAGAGCTCGAGCAGGATCCCCGCGACCTCGAGGGGATGGATCAGGTAGGGCTCGCCCGAGAGCCGCTCCTGACCGTCATGCACCTTCGCCGTGAAGACGTAGGCGCGCTGCAACCGCGCGAGATCGACCTGCGGGTTGTACTCGAGGAGGCGGTCGGCGATGTCGTTGAAGCGGAGCATCCTGGATGCGAAAAAACCTTCGGTTTCAGGGAGTTATGGAGCACCTGCGACTCGCACAGCGTACCGGCGGCGCGCCGTTCCGTCACGCGGACTGCGGCGACCCGAACTGCGCCATCACCGAGGCGCGCCCGAACCGCTCGCGAAGCGAAGCCCCCCTCCCCTCGCGCACGGCCCGGATCACCGTCAAAACCTCGCAGACGGCGCGCTCGAGCTCGTCGTTCACGACCGCGAAATCGAAGATCTCCGCCGCCGCGAGCTCCCGATCGGAGAGCGCCATGCGCCGCTGGATCACCGCCTCGTCGTCGGTCCCGCGGCCCCGGAGCCGCTCCTCGAGAACCGCGAGCGAAGGCGGCAACAGGAAGATCAGACAGGCATCGGCGATCCGTCTCTTCACCTGCGCCGCGCCCTGCACCTCGATCTCGAGCACCACGTCGAGGCCCGCGGCCAGCGGTGCCTCGATCGCCCGCCAGCTCGTGCCGTAGACATTCCCGCCGTACTCGGCGTGCTCGAGAAATCCGCCTGCCGTCACGAGATCGCGAAACGCGCTCTCGGAGACGAAGTGATAGTGGACGCCGTCCCGCTCGCCGGCCCGGGGCTTGCGCGTGGTGTGCGAGGTCGAGAGCCGGAGCTCGGGATCGAGCTCTAGGATGCGGCGACAGATCGTCGTCTTGCCCGTGCCCGAAGGCGCCGCGATCACGAAGACATGTCCCCGCCGCGCCGGCGCGGTCAAAGCTCCTGCTCTCCGTCGAAGTCGGGCGCGAGGCGGGTCGCGATCGTCTCGGGGGTGATGGCCGAGAGGATCACGTGATCGCTGTCCGTCAGGACGATCGATCGCGTCCTGCGCCCCTCCGTCGCATCGAGAAGCTTGCCGCGCTTGCCGGCCTCCTCCCGCAGGCGCCGCATCGGCGAGGAGCTCGGCGACACGATCGCAATCACGCGCCCCGCCATCACGAGATTGCCGTAGCCGATGTTCACCATCGTGGGCTTCGCCGCGGCGGGGCGGTCGCTCTCGCTCCGTTCGCGCGCGTCGGCGCTATTCAATGTTCTGCACCTGCTCTCGGATCCGTTCGAGCTCGGTCTTGAGCGCGACCACGTCCTGGGCGAGCGCCGCATCGGAGGCCTTCGAGCCGACCGTATTGGCTTCGCGCCCGAGCTCCTGGAGCAGGAAATCGAGGCGCCGGCCGACGGGATTCTCCGGACCGGCGGCGCGCATCGTGTCCTGGAACTGGACGACGTGGCTCCGCAGCCGGACGAGCTCCTCGGTGATGTCGAGGCGATCCGCGGCGATCACGATCTCCTGGTGGAGTCGGGCGTCGTCCGTGAGCCCGACGTCCTGTCGGATCTGCGCTGCTCGCTTCTGGAGGCGCTGACGCGCGGCCTGCACGACCTCCCCCGAACGCGCCTCGAAGGCGGTGGCCAGCTGGACCACCGTCGCGAGCCGGCCCTCGAGCTCGACGCGCAGCGCTTCCCCCTCCGCGGCCCGCATCGCGACGAGCCCGCGCACCGCCTCGTCGACCGCCTCGTCGACGGCCTGTCCGAGCCGCTCTGCATCGAGCTCCGTCTCGACCACGCGCGTGACCCCGGGCAGGGCCAGCAGCGAGGCCACGTCGAGCGCGCCGGTGAGCGCATGACGCTGCGAGAGGGCCCGGGCAGCCGCGACGTACTGACCGGCGATCTCCTCGTCGATCACGAGCTTCGCGGGCGCGGCGCTCGGCGCGAGATTGACGACGACCTCGACCTTGCCGCGGGACAGCTTCCCCTGGATCCGCTGCTTCACGGCGTTCTCACGGTCGGCCAGGATGCGGGGCAAGCGGATGCGCAGGTCGAGATGGCGATGATTCACGCTGCGCGCCTCGACGTCGAAGGCGACGCCCTCGATCTCCCGTGCGGCGCGTCCGAATCCAGTCATGCTGATGATCACGAGTCCTCCGGTGCCGGGGCGAAAGAATCCGAGAGCCTGGCTCGAAGCTCGGCCAGGGTCACCGCCGCGGTGCCCAGCTTCTCGACGGCCACCGCCGCCGCCGCATTGGCGACGACGCAGGCCTCGAGAAGCGTTGCGCCGGCCGCACGACATAATACGAGCGCCGCCATCGAGGTATCCCCCGCGCCCTGGACGTCGTAGACGGCGAGTCGCCGGGTCGGCACGTCGACGACGCGACCGTCCTCGCCGAGGGCCGTGACGCCCGCGCCACCGCGGGTCACGACCACGTCGGCCCCGGCGAGTGCGTGACGAAGCTTCTCGAGCAGCCGACAGCGGCTCTCGAAGTCGTCGCCGCGTCCGCCCATCGCCGCGCAGGCCTCTGCGAGGTTCGGCTTGACGAGGGAGGCGCCGCGGAAACGTTGGAGCTCGCGCTTGGGATCTGCGGCCACGGCGATCCCCCGCGCCCGGGCCGCCGCGATCACGAGGCGGCCGAGACCCTCGGCAAACAATCCCTTGTCGTAGTCCGCCAGCACGACGGCATCGCAGCCGTCGAGTCGCTCGAGGACCGCTCGCTCGATCTGCGCGCGTTCGTGCGTGGAGAGCGGCGCATCGTCCTCGCGGTCGAGGCGCAGCATCTGCTGGGAGCGGGCCACGACGCGCAGCTTGTGAGAGGTCGGACGCCCGGGCGACTCGACGAGCCCCCCGGCCGGCAGCCCGAGAGCCAGGGCGCGCTCGCGCAGGAGCGATCCCTCGCGATCGAGGCCCAGGGTGCCGACGAGCTCCGCACGGGCGCCGAGGGAGACGACGTTGCGCGCAACGTTGCCCGCACCACCGAGCTCAAAGCGCTCCTCCCGAACCCGCACGATCGGAACCGGCGCCTCGGGACTGATCCGCGCGACGTCGCCCACGCGGTACTCGTCGAGCATCAGATCCCCCACGACGAGGACCCGCAGCTGCGAGATCCGCTCGAGGAGGGCCATCAGTCCTGCGCGGTCCGACCCGTTCAATCCGAGATTCCTTCCTTCGCCCGCGCGGCGAGGACGTGCGCGAGGACCGGCTCCGAGGGCCGGCCGCGAAGATGCCACAAGAGCAAACCGCCCCGCTCCCGAAAACGCGGCCGCAACCCCGGGACGAGCGGCGCGGCCAGGGCAAGCGGCAGGAAGCCGGCGACCGAACGCACGAGCCGAAGGGAGCGCGCCAGGCGGGCGACGCCCGGGCCCCGGCGAATCCTGAGAAAACGATCGAGGGAGCGCTGGTACTCGATCCGCGTCGCGAGGGGGGCGCGGGCCTTGCTGCTCGCGCCAAGCAGGTGGGTGGCACGCAGAGCCGTCGAATGGACGACGCGCTGGCCGGCGACGTGTACGCGCCAGCAGTAGTCGGTCTCTTCGAGAAAGAAGAAATAGCCTTCGTCGAGCTCACCGACCGCATCGAGGGTCGCTCCCCGGATGAAGAAGACGGCACCGCGCACCGCATCGACGTCGCGAATCGCCGGATCGAACGGGTCGGCCTTGCTGCTCGCGCGTTCCGGCAGGATCCCGCTCGTCCAATTCGGAAACGCATGGACGGAGCGCTGTCGTCGACCGTCGGGATGCTGGAGCGCAGCACCCAGCACGCCGACGTCGTGCATCCGATCGAGCAGCGAGACGCCCTGCCAGAGCAGATCGGCCTCGACCAGGGCGTCGCTGTTCAAGAGCAGCACGTGTCGCCCGCAGCGAAGCCGCAGCCCCAGGTTCACGGCCGCCGCGAAGCCCCGGTTGCGAGCAAGGGCGATCACGCGGACGCAGAGCGGCGACGCCTTCGCTCGCGCGAGGCTCGCATCCCGGGATCCGTTGTCGACGACGATCACCTCGATGCGAAGCTCGCGATGCGCCGCATGAGCCCGCTCCAGCGCCTCGAGGCACGCCCCGAGCAGGTCCGCGCGCTCGTAGCTCGCGACAATGACGGAAAGATCGATCACGCGGGCGCTACTCGGGCGGGCGCGAGCGAATCGAGCGGCCGCAGCCCGGCCTGCGCGCTGGCGCGGTGGGCCGCCTGCTCGGCGCGCTCGACGGAGATACTGCGCAGACAGCGGTGATCGATCGGGCAGTGTCGCCGGTAGCAGGGCCGACAGGCGTGGTCGGTTTCGAGGACCTCGACGCGGGCGAGGTTGTCCGGGGTCTTCGCGACGGCGGTGGGCCCGAAGAAGACCACGCTCGGCCGCTCGAAGGCCGCGGCGATGTGTCGCGCGCCGGCGTCATTCGCGACCAGCAAGCGCGCCAGCCGCAGCAGCACCTTGACGGCGCCGAGGTCGAGCGTGCCGTCGAAAACGATCGGGTCGCTCCGCAGGGCGCGCCGCACGGCGGCGATCCGGGCTTGCTCGCCCGGGGCCCCGAGCAGCACGACCGGCGCCCCTGCCCGCGCCAGACGATCAGCGAGGGCGGCGAAGGACTCCGCGGGCCAGCACTTCGCCTCGCCGTAGCCTGCACCGGGTGCGAGCACGAACGGCGGCGCGCGACGCAGCTCCTCGAGCCCCGACCCGAGCGGACGCAGGACCGCGTCGAGACGCGCCTCTTCGGCAGCGGTCGTCGCGAGCCGAAGTCGCGGCGGCTCGTCTGCTTCCGCCGTGCCGACCGCTTGCATCAGGCGCAACACGAATCGTTCGCGGGACACGAAGCGACGTCGACCCCAGTCGGCTTCGGCGGGGACCCGCTGGTCCAACAAACACGCGCGCACGGCGTCCCGCGCATAACCGACGACGTGCGCCACGCGGCCGAGCCGCATCAGCAGCGCCGACGACATCGACTCCGGGATGGCGATCCCGAGGTCGAAGCCGTGCTCCTCGATCCGCCGGGCCTCGCGCCGCAGGGCCAGCAGCCCATGTCCTCGCGACTCGAGGGGCCAGTGGGCATCGACCAGCTCGGAACCTTCGAGCAGCGGGATCAGGGCGCGCGGCAGCTGGGCCACGATCTCGGCGTCGGGGTACGCCGCGCGCAGGCCGGCGAGTCCCGGGGTCGCCATCACGACGTCGCCCGCGTGATTCGGGCAGCGAACGAGGATCCGGTTCACCTCGAGCGGGCGACTCCGACCGAGCCTCACGGCGCTTCGACCGGGCGAGTGCACGAGCGGCCGGCGTGCTGCGCGAGCTCGCGAATTGCCGCGACCACCCGCTCCGGCGCAATCGCGCGCATGCAGGACGCGTCCGCACAGCCGCGCCGACACGGGCTGCATGGAAGGGGCACGTGGATCCGCCGCCACTCCGACGCGGCGGAGGGCTCGTTGTGAACCGGATCCGTCGGACCCAGCAGCTGGACGACGGGCACCCCCGCAAGCGAAGCCGCGTGCAGCGGACCCGAATCGCTGGCGGCGAACACGCCGGCGCGCGCCAGCAGCGCGAGCAGGTCGTCGAGCGTCTCCGTCCGCGGTGCTTCGACGACCCGCGCATCACAACCCGAACGGATCTCGGCGACGAGCGCCCGCTCTTCCTCCGCGCCACCGGCCACCAGCCAGACCTCGAGCCCCGATTCGATCAGGCGGTTCGCCACCGTGCTCCAGCCAGACGGCGCATAACGTTTTTGGCCCGCCTTCGCGCTGCTGCCGGGATGGATCAGGACGAAGCCCTTCGCCCGCTCGCGACCGACTTCTCGCAGCCGGGTATCGAGACGCGCCAGCGCTTCGTGCGACGGATGCAGCAGCGGGCCACTCGGAATGGACAGGGACTCGGACAGCGCACGGACCAGCGCCGCGTTTCGCTCGAAGCGCGAGACGTGCGGTCGGGGCAGCAGGACGTGGCGGTTGCTGAAAAGAAAGGACGCCTCGCCGGCGACGCCGCGCCCATGGCCCAGGCGGATCGGCGCTCCGGAGAGCCTGGCGAGCAGACCGCTCTTTGCGATGCCGTGAAAATCGAGCACCAGCTCGAATCGCCGGGCGCGCAGCCGGCGCAGGAATCCGCGCGCAGTCCTCGCCAGCGCCAACACCTCCCCCGCGCGCGCGGCGTCGACGAGCTCACCCCGCGGAAACACGAGCGTCTCGTCGACGCAGCCCGAATCCCGCACGACGGCGGCCGCCGCGGGCTCGACGAGCCAGGAGAGATGACTCCCGGGATAGAACGCGCGCAGCGCGGTGACGGCAGGGAGCGTCCGCACGACATCGCCGAGGGCGCCCAGTCGGATCACCAGGATCCGCTCCGCATTGCGTGGACGAGAAAGGTTTCGGCTCTGCAGCATGAGAGGGTTCGGGCGCCTCGCCGAGCGTGGGAGCGGCCGATAGGATACGGACCATGCGAATCGCGCGCACCCTCTCGTTCTACGTGATGCGCGAGACGCTCGTCCACTTTGTCCTCAGCTTCTTCGCGGTGACCCTCGTCCTGCTGACCCAGAACCTGCTCGTCCGCCTCGACGAGCTGCTCCTGATCGGTATGAATGCCCGGGATCTCCTGCGTCTCGCGGCATGCCTGCTGCCCGTGGCGTTGTCGTATTCGATTCCGCTCGCCTTCCTGGTCGGGATCCTGCTGGCGGTGCGCCGATTCGCGTCCGACGGCGAGCTGCTCGGGATGCGGGCGGCGGGTATCGGCCCGGACCGCTACCTGGTGCCGAATCTCGTCCTGGCCCTCTTCGCCACAGCGCTGCTCGCCTGGCTCGTGAACTCCCTCGAGCACGCTTCGCGGCGGCAGCTCGTGACGCTCTTCAAGACGGTGGCGGCGCGGGGCGCGATCCTCGAGCCCAGGAAATTCCGCCGCATCGGCGATCAGCTGATCTTCGTGGAGGAGCGGCTGCCAGGCGGCGGCCTCGCGGGCGTCATGATCTACGACGCGAGCCAGAAGGGTCACGCCTATCGTCTCTTCGCCGAGCGGGGCCGTTTCGATTTCGACGATGCGCGCTCGGAGATCCAGATCGAGCTCTGGAACGGCGACGTCCACCTCGAGCCGACCGACAACGAGCCCGGGCGTTCGGCGCGGATCCACTTCGACTCGTTCAAGGTCGGCGTCGACGTGTCCCAGATCCTGGGCGCCGAATTCGGCCCGGTCCGACCGAAGCAGATGACGCAGCGCGAGCTCGCGTCCGTCGTCGCACGCGCAAAGAAAGGTGATCTCCTGGCCGAGCTCGATCAGAAGGATCCCCTCGCCTACGAGCTCGAGATCCAGCGCCGGCGAACGCTGCCCTTCGCGCCGCTCCTCTTCGCGGGCGTCGGCGTCCCGATCGCGCTCGCGAGCGAGCAGCGCGCTCGCAGCCTCGGTCTCCCGGTCGCATTGGCTGCCGCCTTTGGATACTTCGCCCTGGGCGCGTTCGCCGAATCGATCGCCCAGCAGGGCTGGCTCTCGCCGGCCCTGGCGAGCTGGATTCCGAATGCGACGTTCGCAGTCGCCGCCCTGCTTCTCGCGCGCTTCGTACGACAGCGGATCCCGCGATGACGACGAGTGCGCGTCTTTCGACGATCCGAGCGGCCGACTATCACCTGACGGCGAACCCCGAGTTCATGAACGCCCTGCTGGCGCTCGGATGGGGCGACCCTGCGGGCTTCGACGCGACGCTCGTCAGGGCGACCCGCCTGCCCGGAGGCCGCGGTCCACAACGACGAATCGACCTGCCGGGCTCGAGCCAACGGTTGCGCCTGCGCGAGGCGCGCCGCGGCGGAATCCTGGCAGGGCGATTCGCCGATCGCTTCCTTTCGCCCCGGCGCGTCCGGCGGGAGCTCGAGCTGTGGCTTGCGCTGCGGGACCTCGGCGCACCGCTCCCCGCGCCGATCGCGGCCGTCGCGCGCCGCCGCGGGCTCTTCTGGCAGACTCATTTCGCGGCCATCGATTGCCCGCACGCCGTCGACGGCCTCGCGTGGCTCGCGTCGGCGCCTCCACCCGAG
>JANNQH010000291.1:0-10842 GCA_031400655.1 Deltaproteobacteria bacterium
CGGGGAGCGAAAGACCCTGCGACTCGTCGCGAGGTATGCGGATGCCTGCAATTTGTTCGGGGGCCCGGCACAGGTCGCACACAAGCTCGCCGTGCTGCGCCGACACTGTGACGAGGTGGGGCGCGATCCGAACGAGATCGAGGTGACGGTGATGTTTCCGGGGCCCCCGCCCGGCGGCGGCAGCGACGATCTGATTCGGGATGCGGAGGCCTTTGCGGCCGTCGGTGTCTCGACGCTCGTGACGAGCAGCGCGGGCTCCGATCCGGCGGGCTGGCTCGAGTCGACGTTCGGGCCGTGCATGGAAAAGCTCGCGGCGATCGAGCCCCGGCCGCGCTAGTCCTGCCCGGTGCTGGGCGGGGTCCAGCCCGCGATCTGCCGGTCGACGGAGAAACGGACGAAGATCGCCTCGGCCTCGGAGACGACCTGCTCGCCGACGAGGCAATGACCGCGAGCGTGGACCTTGCGTTCGTCGATTCGTTCGACCCAGCCCTCGAAGCGCAGGCACGTATAGAGCGGCGTCGGCTTGCGATAGCGGACATTGAGGGTCCCGGTCGGGCCGCCCGCCTTGATCATCAGGTTGGCCGACGCGAGGAGCTCGTCGTAGATCGCAGCGATGACGCCGCCGTGGACCAGGCCGGTCGCGCCCTCCGCGGGCTCTGCAAGAACCACCTCGGACACGACCCGCTCGCCCTCGCGCCGGATCTCGATTCCGATCGATGCAGGATTGAGCCGCCCCATCACCGGGCTGAACGGGAGATAGGCCATCTCTCCGAGCTCGTTCTCCCAGGCCGAGTCGACCAGGGCGACGCGCTTGCCGACGGCGCTGCGCTCGAGCTCGAGGGCCAGCGCTTCGGCCTGCTCGGCGAGCTGCTCCAACCGGGACTCGTCCGCATCCTGCTCGAGCGAAGCGACGATCTGGCGACGGATCGCATCCGAGAGCCGCCGCCACGCCGGCCGCTCGCTGATCCGCAGCGGCTGCGTCCGCCGCCTGGCACGTTCGCTGCGGAGCGCTTCCGGATCAGTCGGGACGTCGGGCGGCGATTGGATATGGCTCAAGCGGAACGCGTCTCCCCTACTTCTGAAATGCTGCCACGCCGGTCGAACCGAGCTCGATCCAGGCCCGGCCCCAAACGAGCCGGGGGCGCAGGGTCGATCCCCTGCGCCCCCGTTCAAGCCTCTTGCGAGACTCTTCCTAGAAGAGCTCGACGCTCAGCCGATTCTCAACCGACGATCCGGATCGCCTGGCGCGGGCAGAGTCGCTCTGCGTCCAGGAGCTTCTTGCGCAGCGACTCGGGCGCGTCGTCCATCAACACCGTGAGCGTGTCGTCGTCTTCGACACGAAAGACTTCCGGACAGGCCTCCATGCAGAGCGCGTTGGCTTCGCAGAGGTCGTAGTCCACCACCACCTTCATCGCCTTCTCCTTGTTTGCATCCCTCTGGCCACCGACCGAATGGAGCATTTCGACGCTAACAGATCTGGCTCTTGCCTGCCCAGTCCAGGACCCATCGCTGGTTGCCACCCCGACGTCGAGCGGGCATGCTCCCGGAGCTGAAACACGTTCCAATTACGAGGGAGACCCCCCGACCCATGGACTTCGACTTCACCCCGGCACAGCAGGCATTCCGCGCCGAGCTGCGCGACTACTTCGCGAAGCTGATGAGCGAGTCGCTCGTCAAGGAGCTCCGGTCCGACACGGAGGGCGGCGGGCCGCTTTTTCGCTCCGCCATGAAGCAGATGGGACGCGACGGTCTGCTCGGCGTCGGCTGGCCCACGGAGCATGGCGGTCAGGGCCGAACACCGATCGAGCAGTTCATCTTCGCCGACGAGATCCAGACGGCGGGATTTCCACTGCCCTTCCTCACGCTCAACACGGTGGGCCCGACGCTGCGCCACTACGGAACCGACGCGCAGAAGGCCTACTTCCTGCCCCGGATCCTGGCCGGTGAGCTTTTTATCGCGATCGGCTATTCCGAGCCGGGCGCCGGCACGGATCTGGCCTCGCTCCAGACGACCGCCGTCCGCGACGGCGGTGAATGGGTCATCAACGGCCAGAAGATGTGGACGAGTCTCGCCGGTTATTCGGACTACATCTGGCTCGCTGCGCGCACGGATCCCAGCAAGTCGAAGCATCGCGGTCTCTCGATGTTCATGGTCCCGACGACGGCGGCCGGCTACTCGCGCCAGGCGATCCGCACCGTCGGCGGCGTCACGACCAACGCGACCTTCTACGACGGCGTCCGCGTGCCTGCCGACGCGCTGATCGGCGGCGAGAACAACGGCTGGGCGCTGATCACGGGACAGCTGAACCACGAGCGCATCTCGCTGATGAGCATCGGCCCGATCCGCCGCAATCTGCGCGAGATCACCGAGTGGGCGAAGGAGACGCGCATCGACGGGGCGCGCGTGATCGACAAGCCGTGGGTGCGCGAGAACCTGGCCCGCGTCTACGCGAAGGTGCAAACACTGCGGCTCATGAACTGGAAGCAGGCCTGGGCAGCCCAGGCCGGTCAGCCCAATCTCGCCGACGCGTCGGCGATCAAGGTCTACGGCAGCGAGCTCAACATGGAGGCCTACCGGCTGCTCATGGAGATCACGAACGCCCGCGCCGGACTCGGGCCGAACAGCCCGGGCGCCGTGCTCCAGGGCAGGATCGAGTCCGCCTACAAGAACGGCTTGATCATCACGTTCGGCGGCGGCGCCAACGAGGTACAGCGCGACATCATCGCGATGGCCGGCATGGGCCTGCCCCATTACAAAAGCTGAACAAGAACTGCACAAGAGCTGAGAGCGAGAACCATGGACTTCAATTTCACGGACGAAGAGAAATCGGTCTCGGAGCTGGCACGCAAGATCCTCTCGGACCTCGTCAGCAACGAGCGCTTGAAGAAGCACGAATCGGACGGCAAGGCCTTCCTCGACGAGCTCTGGCGCGCGCTCGCTGACGCGAACCTGCTCGGGGTCGCGATCCCCGAGACCCATGGCGGCATGCAGCTCGGCTTCACGGCGCTCTGCCTGCTGCTCGAGGAGATCGGACGCGCGGTGGCCCCCTGCCCCGCCTACGCAGCACTTGTGCTCGGGGCGCTCCCGCTCGCGCGCTTCGGAAGCGATGCCGACCAGCGCGAATGGCTACCCCGCGTCGCCCGCGGCGAAGCGATCTTGACGGCAGGCCTGATCGAGCTCGATTCGAGCGATCCGCTCCAGCCCCTGACCCGCGCCGAGCGCACGCAGGGCGGCTATCGCCTGCATGGAGAAAAGTCGCTCGTTCCGGCCGGTCGCCAGGCCGCGCGCATCCTCGTCTCGGCGACGACCGATACCGGACCCGCGCTCTTCTGGGTGACACCCGATCAGCCCGGCGTCCGACTCGAGACGCAGACGAGCTCCGACGGCCAGGCCTACGCCTACCTCTCCCTCGCCGGCGTCAGCGTGCCCGAGAGTGCGCGTCTCGGCGGCGACAAAGACGATGCGCTCGGCTGGCTCGTCGAGCGGGCGATCGCGGCGCGCTGTGCGATGCAGCTCGGCGTCACCGAACGCGCCCTCGCGATGACCGGCGCCTACGGCCGTGAACGTGTCCAGTTCGATCGCCCGATCGGGAGCTTCCAGGCCTTCCATCAGCGGGCGGCCGACGCGTTTATCCAGGTCGAGGCGATTCGGCTCACCGCCTGGGAAGCGATCTGGAAGCTCGACCGCGAGCTCCCGGCCCGCGACTCCGTCCACGTCGCCAAGTTCACGGCCGCCGACGGGGCTGCCTACGCCTCCTACGCCTGCCAGCACCTGCACGGGGGCATCGGCATCGACGTCGACTATCCCCTCCACCGCTATTTCAAATGGGCGATCCAGATCGAGCACGAGCTCGGCTCGGCGAAGAACCACCTCGAGCGCCTGGGCGACCGGATCGCCGCCGGCGAGATCGCGGCTTTCTGATGCGGCAGCGGACCTGATGCGGCAGCCGACCTGATGCGGCGGAGGACCTGATGCAGCAGCTCGCCGACAAGACGGCAGTCGTGACCGGGGGCGGCCAGGGCATCGGCCGCGGGATCGCCCTCGCCCTCGCGCGGGAAGGCATGCGAACGGCGATTCTCGACATCGAGCAGGGCGCCGCCGAACGGACCGCCAAAGAGATCGAATCGGCGGGGGGCCGCGCCATCGGGCTTCGGGTCGATGTGACGAATGAGCGTTCGCTCGCCGACGCCGCCACGTCCGTGGTCCGCGCCTTCGGCCCCATTCACGTCCTCTCGAATAACGCCGGCGTCTCGGCGCCCCAGGGCCCGATCGCCGACAAGACCGACGCGGACTGGCAATGGGTTTTCTCCGTGAACCTGTTCGGAATCGTGAAGGCGGTCCAGGCCTTCCTGCCCGGCATGCGCGCGCATTCCCGCAGCCATTCCCGCGACCATTCAGAAAGCCAGGGCCAGGGCGGCCATATCGTGAACACGTCTTCGATGGCCGGCCTGATCGCCGTCCCCGAGCTCCAGGTCGGCGTCTACACCGCCTCGAAATACGCCTGCACCGCCTACTGCGAGATCCTGCGCGCCGAGCTCGCGCCCGACGGCATCGGCGTCTCCGTGTTATGCCCGGGCCTGATCGACACGCAGCTTGCGGCCACCTCGGCGCGCAATCGTCCGACGAGCTTCGGTGGCCCGCTCGGGGTTCCGAAGGCGATGCCCGAGGAGATGAGGAAGGTCGCCATGCAGCCCGAGGAGGTCGGCCCGATTGTCGTGCGCGGAATCCGGGCCAACCGGCTCCACATCCTGACCCACCCCGAGATGTCGATCCCGCTCGTCACGGCGCGCTTCGACGCGATCCGAAAGGATGCGGAGGGCGAGCTCGCGGATCGCCAGCGCGGCCCAGCGCGAAGCTGATCCGCGCCTCGGCGACGTTACAAACGGGGTGCCGGATCCAACGCCAGGCCTACTCGCACTCGAACCGGCACGAGCTCCCGACCGTAACGATCCGCCCGGCCGTCGGCCCGGCGAAATGCGTCCCGATCACGAGCACCGGCCGATCGCCGTAGCGCGCGACGAACTCCCGGCGCGTCGCGACGGCGCGCTCGGGCTGGGCGTCCGGATGGCTGCCCCAGCCGGGCTCCGCGAGCTGGACCGGATGGTGGACCATATCGCCGGTGATGACGGCCGACTGACCTCTGGATTCGATTCGCACGCTGACGTGGCCAGGCGTATGGCCCGGGGTCGGCTCGAGGAAGACCTCGTCGGTCAGGGCGAAGCGAGACGCGACGAGCTCTTGGAGGCCCGCCTCGACGATCGGCGCGATCGCATAGCCAAGCTCGATGTTGACGTCGTCGGTCTTCGGCTTCGCCGCCTCGGTCGACCAGTGCTCGAACTCTTCCCGGGCGATCAGGTAGCGCGCGTTCGGGAAGGTCGGGACGAAGCGATCGCCGACCTTCATCGTGTTCCAACCGACGTGGTCGAAATGGAGATGGGTGCACAATACGATGTCGACCTGCTCCCGCTTCACGACCCGCTCGAGCTTCTCGAGGAAGTCGGTCTGGAGCGTGCCGAGGCCCATCGGCAGCGGGCGGTCGTTGCCCATGCAGGTGTCGACCACGATCGTGCGGCCAGCGGACTCGACGACAAGCGCGTGGATCGAGAGCCGGATCTGGCCGGCCTCGTTCATGAAATGCGGCGTGAGCCAGGGCTTATGCTGCGCCAGGCGCGCCGGATCGAGCACGTGGATCAGGTTCTCCGGGGCGAGCAGCGCCTCCTGCTCCTGCACTCGCGTGACCCGGACGTCGCCGATCTGCCAGGAAAGCTCGCTCGCCATCGCGTCTCCGTTCTCAAAAAAAGTCAGAAGAAGCTAGAAGTTGTTGGGCATGATGAAGCTGTCCTTGATCGGCAGCTTCCCCTGGAAATGCCCACCCACGTGCTTCGCCACTTCGGCGACGGACCATGCCTCGGCCGCGTGGAAGGTCGCGGCCTTGGTCGGCGGCCCCAGGACGGTGATCTCCTTGCCCCAGACGATGAAGACGTTGCCCGAGATGTTGGCTGCCGCAGGCGAAGCCAGGTAACAGACGAGGGGCGAGGTATGCGCCGGATCGAAGGCGTCGAAACCCGTCTCGGGCTTCTGGAAGAACTGGGCCGACGGACCGGTCGACGTCATCGCCGTTCGGGCGCGCGGCATGAACGTGTTGGCCGTGACCCCGCTGCGGAGGAGCGCCTGGGCCGCGCTGTTCGTCAGCGCGATGATGCCGGCCTTGGCGGCCGAGTAGTTCGGTTGGCCCGGGTCGAAGAAGAGCGCCGCCTCGGAGGCCGTCGAGAGGATGCGTCCGTAGCAACTGCCCTCGGCCTTCGCCTTGGTGCGGAGGTATTCGGCCGCGTGGCGCATGCCGCAGAAATGGCCCTTCAGATGGACTCGAATGACGGCGTCGAAATCCGCCTCGCTCATCGAGAAGAACATCTTGTCGCGCAGGAAGCCCGCGTTCGAGACGAGGATGTTGAAATCGCCGAAGGCCTTGACCGCAGCCTCGATCATTCCCTTCGAGTCGTTCCAATCGGCGACGTCCCCGAAATGGGCGATCGCATCGCCGCCCATCGCCTTGATCTCGTCCACCACGCCGCGACCCGCGGATTCGTCGCGGCCAGACCCGTCCGCCGAGACCCCGAAATCGTTGACGACGACTCGCGCGCCCTCTTTCGCGAGCGCCAGCGCATGGGCCCGTCCGAGCCCGCGGCCCGCTCCGGTGACGATCGCGACCTTGCCTTCCAACGCAGCCATTATGACTCCCTCTAGATCCGCTCGATGATCGTGCCCGTGCCGACCGCGGCGCCGCAGCACATGGTGATGAAGGCCGTGCCGAGACCGCGCCGCTCCAGCTCGTGGAGCGCGGTCACGATCAGCCGCGAGCCCGTGGCCCCGACCGGATGGCCCAGCGCGATGGCGCCGCCGTTCACGTTCACCTTCGCCATGTCGATGTCGTACACCCCGGCCCACGACAACACCACCGCGGCGAATGCCTCGTTGATCTCGTAGAGATCGATGTCGTTGCGGATGCTCATCCCGCTCTTTTTCTCGATGTATTTCGTCGCATCGACGGGGCCGTCGAGGAGGTAGTAGGGATCCGTACCGACGAGGCAGTCGAAGAGGATCCGAGCGCGCGGCTTGAGGCCGTACTTCTCCGCCTTCTCCTTCGTCATGTAGAGCACCGCCGCCGCGCCGTCCGAGATCTGCGAGGAGTTGCCCGCCGTGTGGATGCCGGTCGGAAGGATCGGCTTGAGCTCCGCGAGTCCCGCGAGCGTCGACGGCCGGATGCCCTGATCGCTCTCGATGACACGGTTCGCACCGGTCGGCTTCCCGTCGTCGCCGAGCACCGGCACTTCGATCGGAAGGATTTCACGCTTGAAGCGGCCCTCGCTCTGGGCGGCGGCGGCCTTGCGCTGGGACTCGAGACCCAGGGCATCGGCGTCGGCGCGGGTGATGCCGCGGTTCTTCGCGATGCGCTCAGCCATGGTGAACTGGTCGGGGGCCGTGTCCCAGGGCCAGTTGGGCGGCTGGAAATAACCGGGGCCGTTGATCACGTTGGCGCCAAGGCCCACGTGGCTCATCAGCTCGATGCCACACGCGATCCCGACGTCGATCGTGCCGCCCTTCACGAGCGCGTTGATCAGACCGTTCGCCTGCTGGCCCGAGCCGCACTGGGTATCGATCGTCGTCGCGCCGCAAGTCCAGTCGTCGCCCCCCGAGAGCCAGGCCTGACGCGTGATGTTATTCGACTGCTCGCCCGCCTGGGTGACGCAGCCGCCAATCAGCTGCTCGACGTCCGAGGGGTGGATGCCGCTTCGCTCGCAGACCGCAGTCTGGACGCGCCGCAGCAGGTGGGCCGCATGCAGGCCCGACAGATCTCCCTTGATCATCTTGCCCCGGCCGATCGGAGTTCGAATCGCGTCGACGATGACGGCTTCTCTCATTGCTCTCTACCCTTACCTTTCACTTCGTTGCTTCCATCGTTCCCGTCTGGGCGATGGTCATCCGGTCCGAGCGCGCGAGCACCAGCTCGACGGACGCCCTCATCTGTTCAGCGATCGTTCCCTGGGACTGCGCGCCCCCGGCCCAGCTCATCATCAAAGCGAACCAGACCCGATTGAGCAGGTCGCCCACCAGGCGCTCCTGCTCGCTGATCTCCTCGGCCCCCGTGTCCACCGACTCGCCCCGCAGCGCAGAGACGATCATGCGCAGCATCAGGTCGTGGAACACCTCGACCTTCTGTGCGAGCACCGGCTCTCCGGCCGCGGTCGCCCGGAGCATCGCCCGGGAGAGGTTCGGGCGCCGCAGCATGCCGCGCGTCGCGATCACGAAGAATCCCACGACCCGTTCACTCGCGTCGGCCCCCTTCGGCGGCCGCTGCCGGATCCGCTGGGCGACCGCCCGCGTCTCCTGCTCGAGGGCCGCGACGAGCAGAGCCTCCTTGCTGCGAAAGCGCCGGTAGAGCGTCCCCAGCGCGACCCCGGCGTGGGCCGCGACGTCGCGCAGTCGGACGGCCTCGAAGCCGCCCCGCTCCGCGAGCTCGATGCTGGTCTCGACGATCCGCCGGGAGCGCTCTTCCAGGTTCGGATGCGTGTGCTCGACCACCATGGCAGCGGATTGAATCACGTTCCGCGCCGCTTTGAAACACGTTCCAGCGCCGGGGCAGCAGGCCGATCGTCTATCGTGCCGGCATGTCGATCGTTGAGCGAATATCGCGGCACGGCGAGGCGCACCCTGCGAGCCCCCCCGAACCGGGCCAGCCCGCAAACGCCCGGGCGTTCTGCCTTCGGATCCTCGAGTTCGGCGACCTCGCGTCGAAGCTCGCGCCGCCATTCGATGAGGCGGGCGAGCTCCTCGCTCCGGACCCTTCGGGGCCCGCGATCTTCATCGACCTGCCCGCCCGAGATGCGGGTCTCCGGATGCGCAGCGGCGGCGACAAGCTGCCCCGCCCCGGCGAGCTCGCGTCACTGGCGAGCCGACAGCTCTGTCTCGCACGCTTCGCTCACCATGAGCTGATGGCCGTCGAGTATTTCGCCTGGGCACTGCTGCGCTGGCCCGAGCTCCCGTTGCCGTTGAGGCGCGGCCTGCTCGCAGCCCTCGCCGACGAGCAACGCCATTGCCAGCTCTACCTCGACCGCCTGGCCGCCCTCGGCGGCCGCTTCGACGGCGACGACCACTCGGATTATTTCTGGCGCCAGGCACCGGCGATCGCCGCCTCGCCTGCCGGACCGGCGGCCTTCCTCGCCGCCATGGGCCTCACCCTCGAGCAGGCCAATCTCGACTTTACGCTCACCTATCGCGACGGCTTCGCCGTGGCCGGCGATCACGAGAGCGCCGCGATCTGCCAGCAGGTCCACGACGACGAGATCGCTCACGTGGCCCTCGCGGCCCACTGGCTCGTCCGCCTCGGCTCCGAAGCGACAGCATCACCCGCATCGCCGACTTCGCATTCCGGGGCCAGCGATCTCGACTACTACCTGGCGAGCGTTCCCTTTCCGCTCGGCGCATCGCGGGCGAAGGGCCGGCGCTTCGAAGCGAAGCCCCGGACTCGTGCGGGCCTGAGCAACGCCTTCATCGAGCACGTCCGCCAGGCGCGTTCTTCCCAGGAGTGCGGCCGGCCGTGGATCCTCCCGAACCTCGGGGCCGAAGAGGGGCTCGACTGGCGCGCCTATCCGAGCGAGCCCCATGCGCGGGTTGCGGCGCGACTGTTCGCACTGCTCTTCCCGAAGTCGGCACGGGTGGCCCATCACCACGCGGGCGGGGGCTGGCGATCCGAGTCCGCCGCGGCCGACTGGCCGGGCGCCCTCGGTCCGCCTCCTGAATCCGCGGTCCTGCCTTGGCTCGACACGACACCGGACGCCTTCGCGTGGATCAACACGCAGTCCCTCGCCGACGCTCTCGCTCCCGGTCTACCGGGACAGCATAAGGTCGCGCTCGCCGGGCCGGATCCCGATTGCGTGCAAGCCCTGCACGACAAAGCATTCGCCGTCGAAGCCTCGCGCACGCTCGGCCTGCATCCGCCCGACCTCGATCCCCTGATCCTCGTCCTCTCCCCCGAAGAGCTCGGCCGCGCCGACGAGACCCTCGCCCGACTTACCCATGCCCTCGAGACCTGGCCGGCCTGGACCGGCCGGCGCTTCACCCTGAAGCCCCGCTTCGGCAGCAGCGGGCGCGGCCGCGTCGGGGGCGTACCCCCGGTCGACTCTCCTGCAGTGCGGGGCGCACTCGCTCGCCTGGCGCGCCGGGGCGGCGCCGTGTTCGAGCCCTGGCTCGCGCGCAGCATCGATCTCTCCGTCGTGCTCCACCTCCCCGGTGCGACCACAGCCCCTTCGATCCTCGCCTCTTTCGAGCTGCTGACGACCCGCAGCGGTGTCTTTCGCGGCCACTGCGGGGAACTCGATGCGGAGGGCGGCGTCGTCTCGGGGGATCCCGACGACGATCGCCTGCGAGCCGGTGCGGCGAGCATCGCTCGACGGGCGGCCGAGCGAGGATTCTCGGGCGCCTGCGGCGTCGACGCATTTCGATACCGGACGGGCGATGGGGATCGGGAGGCGTGGCGCGGGGCCGTCGAGTGGAACGCCCGCCCGACCATGGGACTCGTGACCTACGGGCTGATCCTACGGGCCATTCCCCGACTCGGCGAACCGCTCGCCCCGTCTCGCCGGGAGCCCCTGGCTTTCCTCTTCACGCTGCTCGACGAGCGGGCCGACGAGCAGCGGACCGCGATCCTCGAGCAGGCCGGGCGGAATGCCCAGGTGATCGAGCTCGCCGCACGACCCGCGCCCGACGAGCCGCGTCCGCTCTTGTTCTTCGGACGCGATCGAAAAGCCCTGCGCGAGGCCCACCGCAGCGTGGTCGGCTGCTAA
>JANNQH010000292.1:0-3321 GCA_031400655.1 Deltaproteobacteria bacterium
CGCCTGCTCGACCACCCCGACATCGAAACCCTCGAGACGAGCCGCTTCACCCAGGTCGGCATCGGCGGCTCCGCCACGACGCCCGAGCTGATGCGCTGCGTCGCCGAACGCTTTCCCCATCTCGAGAACGCGATCGGCTCCGGCTACGGCTCGAGCGAGACGGGCGGGCTCGTCTCCTACGCCCACGCCTTCATGCTGCGCGAGGCGGCGAACTGCGTAGGCCCGGCGCTTCCGACTGTCGAGATCGAGATCCTCGACGATGAGGGCCGACGCCTGCCCGACGGCGAGAACGGCCATATCTACGTCCGCAGCCCGATGGTGATGCTCGAGTACCTGAACAATCCCAAGGCCAACGCCGAGACGTTCCGCCCCGGCCGCTGGCTCGACACCGGCGATCTCGGCCACCTGCGAAACGGCCGTCTCCATATCGAGTCGCGGCTGCGCGACATGATCATCCGCGGCGGCGAGAACGTGTATCCCGCGGAGATCGAGAACCAGATCGAGATGCATCCCGACGTCGCCGAGGTCGCCGTCTACGGCGTGCCCGACCGCGAGCTCGGGCAGCGAGTGAAGGCCGTCGTCGTTCCGCACCCCGGCGCGTCGCCCGACGCCGACGAGATCAAGGCCTTCGCCGCCCGCACGCTCGCCTACTACAAGGTCCCCGAGCTCGTCGAGGTCCGGCGGGAGCCGCTGCCCCGGAACGCGACCGGCAAGGTCATGAAGCACGTCCTTTCGGGCGAAGGCCAGAACACCTTTCTCGAAGACTGAAGGTCGAGGATTGAGGGCCGCTTGCCGAGACAGCCGAGAGAGCCGCACTCTTCATTGACCGGGTCCTCTCCCCTGCCCGGTGCGGCGAGCCGCCAGGACCGCACGCACCGGGAGCGCGAGATCCAGCGCCTTCTGATGCGGGCCCTCCCGCGCCTCCGGCGCCTCGACGCGGCGCGCCGCGAGCTCGTCCGGCGCCTGCGTGGTGCCCCGCACGAGATCGAGCTCTTCCATCAGGTCGACGACCCCTACAGCCAGCTCGCGCTCGCAGCGATCCCGCGCCTCGCCGAACGTTATGCCGTTCGATTCCGCTTCCGCCTCGTCTACCCCACGGATCGCCTCTACGCGCCCGAGCCCGAGCTGCTCGCCGCCTACGCGCGAAGGGACTGCGCCTGGGTCGCGCCCCACTACGGGCTCGAATTTCCCGCAGACGCCCCGCCGCCCGAGGCCGCGGCTGTGCGCCGAAACGAACGCTGGCTGGCCGGGCGCCTCGGACAGGCAAGCTTCGTCGACGACGCACTCGCGGCGGGCCGGGCGCTCTGGGGACGCGACCCTGAAGCGGGGGCGCAGCGCGGGCGCATCGAGGCCGATCTGCACGAAGGGCGGGCGGCATCGGAGCGGGAGACCGAGCGCGTGCTCGCCGAGGGCAACGCCCTGCGCGCGCGGCGGCGACATTATTCGGGCGGCATGTTCTGGTACGCCGGCGACTGGTACTGGGGCGTCGATCGGCTCTACCACCTCGAGCGCAGGTTGATCGCGCTCGGCGCGGCGCGAACCGATTCGGCGGCGTCCGGGACGAACGCGGCGGGCTTATCGCAGGTCGGGCTCTGCTTCCCGCGCCCCGCTCTCGATCCGGGTCCGATCCAAAACGACGGCCGCCTCCGGCTCGAGATCTTTCCGTCGCTGCGCTCGCCCTACACGGCAATCATCTTCGAGAAGAGTCTCGCCCTTGCGCGCGAGGCGGGGATTCCCGTGGTGCTGCGGCCGGTGATGCCGATGGTGATGCGCGGGGTGCCTGCCCCCGCTGCGAAGGGCGTCTACATCATGCTCGACGCGAAGCGCGAGGCGGAGGCGCTCGGTGTGCCCTTCGGCAACATGTACGACCCGATCGGGCGGGCGGTGCTGCGCGGCTTCTCGCTCTGGCCGTTCGCGCGCGAGCGCGGGCGGGAGGCCGAGTACATCTCGTCGTTCCTGCGCGCGGCGTTCGTCGAGGGCCGACCGACGGGAACGGACGAGGGGCTGGCGCGAGTCGTCGAACGAGCTGGCCTCTCGTGGCAAGAGGCGCGTCCGTTCGTCGACTCGCCGACATTCCGCGACGAGCTGGAGGCGAATCGGAAGGTCCTCTACGACGAGCTCGGGCTCTGGGGCGTGCCGAGCTTTCGGCTGAGCGGGCCCGAGGGTGAGCCCGACCTCTGCGTCTGGGGCCAGGACCGACTCTGGCTGGTGGCCGCGGAGATCCGCAGGCGGCTGACGCGTTAGGCGCCGTCTAGCGCCGCTTCCGGATCAGGATCTCCTGGGCCACCGTCGCGAGGTGGACACCATCCTGGGAGAAGATCCGGCCGATCCCGAGACCGCGTGCCCCCGCCACCCCGAAGCCCTGAAAATCGTGGAGCACGAACTCCTCGTAGCGGCCCGGGCGATGGAACCAGATCGTATGGTCGAGGCTCGCGCCGACGAAGGTCGTGAAGTACGCAGTCTCGGTATCGGGAAGCCCGCCGCGCAGCGGGTGGGACTGATTCGCGGCTTCGGTCGGGACGTCGTCGGACGCGTACGTGAGCGCACACGCCTGCATCGCGGGATCCATCGATTTCATCCCCGCGACCCGCAGCCAGTAGGCCGCCCGCGCATGCTTCAGCTCGATCGCGCGTCGCTCGAGAATCGGACCCCAATTCACGACGGGCAACGACTCGGGCCGCGGCAGATCCCGCGGCATCAGCGCTTCCTGGACGTCGGCCTCGACCGTGCTCTCGTCGATCTGGAACGAGGCCGAGAGCTGCATGATCGGCAGCGACGACTGGCTCGCGATCACCTCGCGCGTGGCGAAGGAGCCGCCGTCGCGGACCCGTGTGACCGAATAATGAATGGGAAGATCCGAGTCGCCGCCGCGGATGAAGTAGGCGTGGAGCGAGTGGACGAAGCGGTCCGGCGCGACCGTCGCACACGCCGCACGCAGCGCCTGGGCGACGACCTGGCCGCCGTAGACACGGCCCCAGGGATAGCTCGGGCTGCGCCCGATGAAGGCGTCATCGCCCTGCGCCTCGAGCGCCATCAAGGTTTCGAAATCACGGATGTCGGATGCCATACGGGCGCGCACGATAGCCTCGCCACCCGAGCCGGGAACGCCGTGGATGCCGAAAAGGATCCCGCGCGCTATCCGAGGGAGACGGGGCAGCCGCGGGCAGCGAACCCGCTCCACGAAACGCGAAGAAGGTGTGCAATGGCCTGGGACACGATCGTGATCGGCGCCGGCTCGGCGGGCTGCGTGCTGGCGGCGCGTCTCTCGGAGTCACCCGGCGAGCGCGTGCTGCTCTTGGAGGCCGGACCGGATTTCGATCC
>JANNQH010000293.1:0-3809 GCA_031400655.1 Deltaproteobacteria bacterium
CACGATGATCTTGTCGGGTTGTTGGGTGACGACCTGCTGCTCCGTGGTCTTCAGGTTGCCGGCCTCGTACGCCTTGCCACGCATCCGCTGGACCGTGTCGAGCACCTCGGATTGCTGGGCCAGGAAGGCGTCCCCGAGATCCTGGGTCCAGTCGAGATTCTCGTTCATGCGCTTCAGCACGTCCGGGAAGCCACAGAGCGCCTTCACGGCGATGTCCCAATCCTGCTGCTTGAGCTCGGCCTCGAGGGCGGCCGGCTCCAGACCCGGATTCTTCTCCGTCCAGCGCGCGGCTTCGACGATCTCGAGCGGATACGTCGCCGCCATCAGGATCTGGGTCACCAACGAGTCGGGATAGAGCGCGATCGGCGCCACCATCTGCTCGAGCTGTGCCGCGGTGAACGCAGCAGCCGCGGCGGCGGGCGCGGTGGTCTCCGCGGCAGCAGGCGCCTGCTCCGGCGTCTGCGCCGACGCGGCGCTCGCGAGCCCGCACAACAACAATGAAAAGCCAAGCATTCGCAACGTCCGGACGCGTTTCATGAATCTCTCCCAACCGTCACGCAGGCAAGAGCACGAGATCGGCCAGCCTAGCGCGCCCCGTCGCGCTCGCCCCTCGTCGTGAGATCGGCGAAGAGTCCGACGAGGGCGTCCGGCCCCGAATTTCCGACCGGACCTCGAACGGCGACAGCCTGTTGATCCGCCGACTCAGGACCGCTTCTCCTTCGGCATTGGCCGCGTGCTCGCATGGATCGTCTCAACGCCCATCAAGATCGCCGCGAAGTCGTTCGAGACCCAGTCCGCATAATGCACGATCGTCCCCTCGACCGTGCCCGGCAGTCCCTGCGACGCGAACGCGCTGTGATGCCGCACCATCTCCGCGATCTCGAGCGGAATTCCGTGCTCGACACAGAGCTCGGCGCCGAGCGCGCCGTGATCCCGGAGCGAGCGGCCCTCCGCGTACGAGAAGGTCTTCCCGTCGAAGCGGTAGATCATCGGCTTGTCGACGTCGTGGAGGATCGCCGTCGCAAGCGCAACATCAGAATCGACCTGGAGTCCGTACTCCTTCCGCGCGACGTCGATCAGGTCGAGGGCACGGGCGTTGACTTCGTTCAGGTGGGACAGGAGCGGCCGGGCCGGCATATGCGGCGCCTGGGGCGAGACCATCAGGTTCGCATAAGGGGACCGCTCGAGGGACGCGGCCCAGGTCCGCAGCACGGCCTGGCGGAGAACCGCACTCTCGAGACGAGCCGTGGCGGGAAGGGCGTCGGTGAGGGCGTGGATCAGATTCATGCTGTCAGTCTACACCGGCTTTCAGCGCTGCTCGCGCCAAGGGAAACGCAGGAGTAGAGTGGCATGAGCGCGCGACGCGATCCCGCGTCGACCCACACCGACCCGGAGGTTTCCCATGGCCCCCCACGGCGTCATCTCTGCGGACTCCCACGTGACCGAGCCCGCCGATCTCTGGCAGGAACGCATCGATCGCCGCTTTCGCGATCGCGCGCCGTACGTAACGAAGAATCCCGGCAGCGGACCTGCCTGGCTCTTCATCGCCGAGGGCACGGCGCCCTTCCCCGTCGCCGGCGGCTTCGCCGCAGGCCGATCGGGCGAGGCGCTCCGCGACTTCCAGAACAAAGGCTACGAATCCGCGCGCCCGTCGGGCTGGGATCCGGTCGCGCGCATCGCCGACCAGGAGCTCGACGGCGTCGACGCCGAGGTCCTCTACCCGTCCCTCGCAATGAAGCTCTTCGCGATTCCCGACGGCGAGCTCCAGCGCGCCTGCTTCGACGCCTACAACGTCTGGCTCGGCGAGTACTGCAGCCACGCTCCCCGCCGCCTGTACGGCGCCGGCCTCGTCTCCCTCGAAGACGTATCGCAATCCGTCCGCGATCTCGAGACGATCGCCAAGCAGGGGATGCGGGCCGCGATGATCTGGGGCGCACCGCCAGAGGACCGCCCCTACGACGACCCCGCCTACGATCCCTTCTGGCGAGCGGCCGAGGCGCTCGACCTGCCCGTCTCGCTGCACATCATCGCCGGCCGCGGCCGCGTCAGTAACGCCGTCAGCAATGCCGTCCAGGGCAAGACCCACTCGGGCGTCTGGTACATGAGCGTCCTGCACGAGATCCAGGATTCCCTCGCGCGGATCGTGTTCGGCGGTGTGCTCCATCGCTTCCCGAAGCTCCGCATCGTGTCCGCCGAGAACGACGTCGGCTGGATTCCGCATTTCATGTACCGGATGGACCACTGCCACGAGAAGTACTCGGCGATCTGGCCGAATGCGACGCCCGAGCCGCCGAGCTTCTATCTGCGCCGTCAGCTCTTCGCGACCTTTCAGGACGATCCGGTCGGTCCCGCGACCCACCAGATCTTCGGCCGCGAGAACTACATGTGGGCGTCGGATTTTCCGCACTCGGACTCGACCTTTCCCGAGTCGCGCCAATGGATCGACAAGAACTTCGCCGGAGTGCCCGCAGATGTGAAGCGAAGGATCGTGCACGACAACGCGGCCCTGCTCTATCGGATGGAGGTCGCGTGATGGGCGTGCGAGGCATGCTGCGACAGCGCGCCGGCGGGCTCGCGATCAGGACTGCGCTTCGCCTCGCCCTGCTCGCCGTTTCGCTGACGCCCGTCGCGGTGGAAGCGGACGACGAGGCCAGGCCGCCGCTCAAAGCCGTCGAGACCTCGCGCGGCCGCGAGATGCAGAGCCGCGTCTACGGCGCCATGCCGGCGGACGACCCGTGGCTGAAGATGTCGGAGGAGCAGGTCTTCGCGCAGATCTGGACGCGGCCGGGCCTTTCGATGCGCGATCGACGTCTGATCTCGCTCACGGCCGCCGCCTATGCGTCTTCGCCGCCCGGATACATCTCGCATATCGAGGGTGCGCTCGACAAAGGCGACCTGACCCCCGACGAGCTGTGGGAGTGGCTGATCCATTTCACACAGTACGCGGGCTATCCGAAGGCGGCGCCGGTCTGGGCGGAGATCCGGATCGCGCTCGCGAAGCGCGGGGTCCTGGCGCTGCCCGAAAGTCTCGGGCCAGGAAGGGATCCAGAGCTCGATCGGGAGCGGGCGAGGCCAAGCAGCAATCCGCCTGTGAAGCGGTAGTCGACCGCTGCTCGATGGCAATCCAATTCGAAATGATTCCCCGCCGTCCGTGCACGCGCGACCACCGCCGCGAGACCTCGTTCACTGCCTCACCGAGCCAGGACCCCGAATGACCACCGCCTCCTCGCCCCATCCCGACACCGTCTCGAACCCCCGCCACTATCGCTACTTCGACCTCGTGATGGCCGGCTTCGTCACCGTCCTGCTCTGCTCGAACCTGATCGGCCCCGGCAAGACGTGCATCCTCTTCGGCATCACCTTCGGCGCGGGGAATCTCTTCTTCCCCATTTCCTACATCTTCGGCGACGTCCTGACCGAGGTCTACGGCTATGCGCGCACGCGCAAGGTCATCTGGGCGGGCTTCGCCGCGATGATCTTCGCGACCGTGATGTCGTTCGTCGTGATCCACATGCCGGCGGATCCAAAGGAGCCCTTCAACGAGGTGATGCGGCCGGCCCTCGAGGTCGTGTTCGGGAATACGGGGCGGATCGTGGTCGCGTCGATGGTCGCCTTCTGGTGCGGCGACTTCACGAACAGCTATGTGATGGCGAAGATGAAGGTCTGGACCGAGGGGCGCCATCTCTGGACGCGCACGATCGGCTCGACCGCCGTGGGACAACTCGTCGACAGCGCCCTCTTCTACCCGATCGCGTTCTTCGGCATCTGGCAGCCCGGCACGATGCTGAAGGTGATCGCCTTCAACTGGG
>JANNQH010000294.1:0-3014 GCA_031400655.1 Deltaproteobacteria bacterium
GCGCGAATTCCCGCGAGCTCGGGCCAATCGTCGGGGCCGTGGAAGAAATGCCAGCTGTCGACGACGAGGCCTGCGCCCTTCGCCTCGGCGCTCGCGATCATCGCCCGCGCATCGGCGATGCTCGCGATCGGCAGGAAGGGCAGGAACTCGACCGCCAGCACGGCATTCGCCTGCGTACAAACGACGGCCGCGGCATTCGTCGCATCGATCAACACGGAACCGAGCGGCGCCGTCCCGCCGACGTGGACATAACGGGCCCCGAGCGCGCTCGCCGCCTCCGCGAGGGGAAGCGCCGCCTCACGCGCCGCGGCGACGTCTTCGCCGATCGCGATCGAGTGGACCGCGAGCACCGAGAGCCCCTCGCCTTCGACGAGCCTGCGCAGGTCGGCGAGCGTCGCTCCGCCACGCGTGAAGGCCTCCATCAACGAGCTGTCGAAAGAGATGCAATCGAAGCCCGCGCTCGCCGCGGCGCGCACCAGGCGCGGTACGTCGGGGGATTCGACGCCGAGAAAGGGTGACCAGTTGATCGGCTCGAAGCAGAATTTCGTCATGGCTCGAGCACGACCTTGATCGCGCCAGACTTGCGGTCGCGGGCCTGCTCGAAGGCCTCTGACGCCTTGGCCAATGGAAAGCGGTGGCTGATCAAGGCCTGCGCGACCTCCTCGCGATCGCCGAGGATCGTGGCCGCCGCCTCGACGTCGCGCACGCTGCCGGCGCGCCCGTACATCGTCGAGATCACGATCTCGAGCTCCTTCGCCGCGACGACGAGACCCGGAAGCTCGATCGAGCCCCAGGACGACGCCAGCATGACGAGCTTGCCATTCGGCCGGATCGCCTCACACGCCGTCGCGATCGCGCTGGCGGAATCCGCACACTCGAGCACGACGTCGTAGTTGCCGCCGGCCCCCGATTCGACGATCTCCGCGCCGAGCAGCCTTCCGCCCGCGACCTGGGCCGGATGCCGCGCGACGAGGGCGACCTGCGCTCTCGCCGACGTCGCGGCCGCCACCGCAGCGAGGCCGATCGAGCCGCCGCCGACTACGAGCACGCGGGTGCCGCCGCCGATGCCCGCGCGCCGCACGCCGTGGACGGCGACCGCGAGGGGCTCGACGAGAAATCCCGTGCGGGCATCGACGCGGCGGGGGAGCGGCACGATGCAGCGCGGCTCAACGAGGATCTGCTCGGCCATCCCGCCGTCTTTTCCCACGCCGTACACCATCGCGACGCCGTGCACACAGACCTGATAGTCGCCGGTCTGGCAGTAGCGGCAGCTACCGCAGGGGGCGATCGGCTCGATCGCGACGGGCGTGCCGTCGGGAAGCTCGCCGGAGATCTCGTGGCCCGGTGTGCCGGAGACCGGGAACCCGCTGTCGAGGATCGCGAGATCCGAGCCGCAAATGCCGCAGCCGCGGACCCGCACGAGGACACCCGAGCCTTTGGGCGCGGGGCGCTCGTGAACGACCACGCGTTTCGAGTTGAACCGGACAGCGAGCATGCGCACCCCTTCCCCTTTCGTTAGAAAACGATCCCGGACCGCCCCTTGAAGAACTTGACCGATTCTCTCATGCTGACGGCGCCACGCCAATGCCCGCGGCGGTCGATCTCGCGAGGTCCCATGACTGCCGACGCCGCCGCTCAACTTCTCGCAGGGACCCTCGGCGGGACTCTCGGCGTGAGGAGCCCGGAAAAAAGCGGGGCGACCTGGGACATCTACTCGATCGCGTTCGCGGACGATCCCCATTCCCGCTGGCGGGCGCTGCGGGAATCGAGTCCGGTCCTCGACACCGGCGGAGGCGTCTTCTTCATCACGCGTTGGGACCTCGTCGACGCTTGCTTGCGCGATCCGCGCCACGGCGCCGGGGCGGGCGTCGCCGCGTCGTTCGGTGCGGAGTCCGGCCTCGTCGCCGACGTGATGCGCTCGTGGCTGATGTCCCTCGACGGGCCGCCGCATCAGCGAGCGCGGGACCTGGTTCGCCGCGAGTTCACGCCCCGCCAGATCGAGGGCCTGCGCGGACTCGTCTGCGAGATCAGCGACCGACTCGTCGCGTCCATCGAGGCGACGGCGGCGGGGGAGATCGTCGACCTGATCCCGTCGCTCGCCTTCGCGCTGCCCTCGGAGGTGATCCGGCTGCTATTTGGAATCCCGAGCGACGAATGGAGCGCGGGCATCGAGTCCATCATCCGCAACGTCGGCTCCACACCGGCGGACGGGATCGCGATGATCGAGGGCGTGGCACGGGAATTCGACGTGCGGCTGCGGTCGGGGAAGCTTGCGAGCGGGCTCCTCGCGAAGCTCTGCATGCCCGATCCGGAGCTCGGCGCCCTGTCGGCGCTCGAAGTCGTGGCGAACGCGGTGCTGCTCGTGACGGCGGCGATCGATACGACGTCGGGACTGATCGGGAATGCGGCGAGCTGTCTGTTCGAACGCCCCGAGCTGCTCGCCCGCGTGCGGCAGGATCCGAGCCTGATTGCGGCGGTCGTCGAAGAGACGCTTCGCTTCGAACCGCCTGCGCTCTCGTGCAGCCGGAGCGCCGGTGTCGACTTCGAGCTCGCGGGCGTTCCGATTCCCGCCGGCAGCCAGCTCCTGCTCGGCCTCGGCGCCGCCAATCGGGATCCGCTGCGCTATGCCGATCCGGACCGCTTCGATATCGACCGCGACCTCGCAGGCCTCGTCTCCTTTGGCGGCGGACGCCATTTCTGTTTGGGCGCCGCGCTCGCGCGCATGGAGGCCCAGATCGCGATCGAGCGGCTGCTCGTGCGAACGGATCTAGACTGGGACCTGGCCGGACCCGCGCACTGGCAGAAGCGAAACCCGACGATCCGCGCCCACGATTCGCTGCCGCTCGCTCGTGCGACCGATCGGAGCCGGTGAGCCATGCGCGCTGTCGACCACAGCCTGCTCGAGCCCGAGATCCAGGAGTCGCCCTACGCCTACTATCGCGCCTGCCGGGAGCAGGCGCCGGTCCATTTCAGTGCCCCCTTGAACGCCTGGATCGTGACCCGCTATCGCGACG
>JANNQH010000295.1:0-2953 GCA_031400655.1 Deltaproteobacteria bacterium
TCCCAGGCGGTGCTCTGGCGCCAGATCCAGAAGCTTTCGCGAGCGGACCAGGAACGGGTCGCCTGGCGCAATGCCTCGGAGCTCTTTCGCCACCCCGTACCCGCGCACGTCGTCGCGAATCCGGAGAAGTGGTGAGCGTGCGCGCCGACTTCGTGATTCGGGGAGGCCAGGTCGTCGACGGCACCGGTGCGCCCGCGCAGGAAGCCGATGTCGCCGTCCGCGGCGGGCGGATCGTCGGCGTTGGGAAGAACCTCGCAGGCGACCAGGAAATCGATGCCCGCGGTCGCATCGTCGCCCCCGGCTTCTTCGACATCCATACCCACTACGACGCCCAGGTCTTCTGGGATCCCGGTCTCACGTCCTCGTGCTGGCATGGTGTGACCTCCGTCGTCGCCGGCAACTGCGGATTCTCGATCGCGCCCACCCGTCCCGCGCAGCGCAAGGCGATCGTCCGCACGCTGCAAGCGGTCGAGGACATGTCGGAGAAGATGCTCGATGCGGGCATCGACTGGAGCTTCGAGACTTTCGGGGAATACCTGACCCTGATCGAACGGCGGGGCACGATCCTCAACTATGGCTGTTATGTCGGCCACAGCCCCGTCCGACTCTTCGTGATGGGCGACGCGGGCTACGAGCGCGAGGCGACGCCGGACGAGATCGCGCGCATGCGCCAGGTGGTCGCAGACAGCATGCGCGCAGGCGCGCTGGGCTTCGCTTCGAGCTATTCGGCGAACCACCGCGGCGATCGCGGCCTGCCGGTTCCGTCCCGCAACGGAACGAAGGAAGAGTTCGTCGAGCTCGCGAGCGTGCTCGGAGAGCTTGGCTACGGCGCGGTCTCCTATGCCCCGGGATCGCCCGTCTCCTGGCGCGACAGCTACGAGATCCAGCCGAAGATCGGACGGCCGCTGATGTGGACGCCGATGCTATCGACCTATCCCGAGCGCGACTACAAGCAGATGATGAAGGAGCACGCCGAGGGCAGGGCCCGGGGCGCCGACGTCTATCCGCAGATCACGTGCCTGCCGCTGAAGCTCCAGTTCCGGATGGACAACCCGTATTACTTCCGGACCGTGCCGATCTTCCTCGAGCTGCTCGGATTGCCGCCGTCGGAGTTCACGCGCTTCTACCGCGATCCGGTCTGGCGGGCGGAGGCGGTGCGACAGGTTCCGGACGTCAAGCCGCCCGTCGTCTGGGAGAAGTTCCTGGTGGCGGAGACGAAGAACCATACGGCGTTGATCGGCCGCGACATCGCGTCGCTCGCCCGGGAGCGGGGCTGCACGGAGATCGATGTCCTCTGCGACCTCTCGCTCGACGACGATCTCGAGACGCGCTTCCTCGTGACGCTCTCGAACGACGAGGACGGGCCGGTGGCGGATCTCATGACGCAGCCGGGGGCCGTGTTCGGTCAGTCGGACGCGGGCGCCCACGTGGCGCAGCTCTGTGACGCCAACATGCCGACGGAATTGCTCGCCCACTGGGTGCGCGACCGCGGCGTCTTCACGCTCGAGCGCGCGATCCAGAAGCTGACCTCGGAGCTGGCGGATCTCTTCGGGATCCACGACCGGGGCCGGATCGCCGTGGGCGCGGCGGCCGACCTTGTCGTGTTCGACCTCGAAACCCTCGACCCCGGGCCGCTGCGGCGCGTGCGCGATCTGCCGGGCGACGAGGAGCGGCTGATCGCCGACCAGCCCAAGGGTATCGAGCACGTCTTCGTGAACGGCGTCGCGATCACACGCGACGGTCGCTCCCTCGTCTCGAATCTGCAGGCGCGCCCCGGACAGATCCTGCGCGCGGGGGGGAGTTCCAGATGAGGGCGGTCGTCTGTCGCGGGCCGGGGAAGGTCGCCGTCGAGGAAATCGACGAGCCGCGTCCGAAGTCGGGCGAGGTCAAGCTCAAGATCGCCGCCGTCGGCGTTTGCCATACGGATCTCAACTTCACGACGGGCAGCATGCCGGTGCCCTATCCGATCGTGCTTGGTCACGAAGGCGCCGGGGTAGTCGTCGAGGTCGGGCCAGAGGTGAAGCGGTTGCGTGTGGGGGACCACGTCCTCTGCTCGATCGTCGGGCCCTGTGAAGAATGCTTTCAATGCCTGCGCCACGATTTCGGCCTCTGCGAGGGGTCTCCTCTCTTCACGGGCAAGATGCTCGACGGAACGACGCGCCTCTCGTCCAAGGGCGAGGCGATTCACACGCTCCACTATCAGGGCTCGTACGCCGAGTACGCCGTCGTGCCCGAGCGATTCGTCACGAAGATCCGCGACGATGCGCCGCTCGAGATCATGTGCGGCCTCGCCTGCGGCGTCAGTACGGGGCTGGGCGCCGCGATCATTCGCGCGCAGGTGACGCCCGGTTCGAGCGCCGTCGTGATCGGCTCGGGCGGGGTCGGGCTCTCGACCATGATGGGGGCGCGTTTTCGCGGGGCGACGACGGTGATCGCCGTCGACCGCATCGCGCGCAAGGCGCAGAAGGCGATCGAGCTCGGCTTCGCGACCCATGCCCTCGACGCCACGACGACGGACGTGGTCAAGGCGGTTCAGGAGCTGACGGCCGGGCGCGGAGCCGTCTACGGCTTCGATGCCGTCGGCGTTCCCGGCACCCTCGAGCAGACGATCGCGGCGACCCGCCCCGGCGCCACCGTCGTCGTGATCGGCCGGGCGCTCGGGTCCGTCGAGCTCAGGGTCGAGACCTCGGCGCTGCTCCGCCAGCGAATCCTGACCGGCACCTACGGCGGCTCGATCCATCCGCAGCGGCATATTCCCGAGTTCGTCGAGCTCTGCATGCAGGGCCGCCTGAATCTCGCCGGCATCCTCGACACCCGTTACACGCTCGACGAGGCGCCCAAGGCCCTCGACGATTTGCACCACGGCCGCGTCACCCGCGGCGTGATCCTGCTGGAGAACTAATGGCCGGCTCCATCACCTTCGACGAGATCGAGAGCAAGAAGGGCTTCCTCG
>JANNQH010000296.1:0-3317 GCA_031400655.1 Deltaproteobacteria bacterium
GAGAGCCTTGGAGGGCCTCCGATGATGGGTGGCGCTTCGGACGAGCTCCAGCAGATGTTCCGCGAGATGCAGCGCCGCGTGGCGGCGCTCGAGAGCCGGATCGACGAGCTCGTCGATGCGCGCGATCGCCTCGAGCGCCAGGTCGCGGCCCAGACCGAGGAGCTGCGTGTTCAGCGCGCGGCGATCGCCCGCACGCAACGCGCGGTCCGCAATCTCGCCCGGCCCGAAGACGCCGCCGACGACGAGCCGACCGAGCCCGCGCTGCGCGACCCGAACTGAAGCGGGCCTTGATCGAACGACGACGGACGGCTCGCCTTCGGGTGGGCCGTCCGTTTCGTTTCTGCGCCGCGGTCCTAGAACCTTTGGCAGCCGCCCGCCGCCCGCCTCAGGCCGCGAGCAGCATCGCCCCGAGCGCGCCAGCATGACCGCTCCGCGGCAGCACGATCGCCTCGAATCCCATCACCGTCGAGAAGAGCCGCACAGTGTCTACGATGCGAGGGTTGTCGTGCAGGGTCGACCCGCCGTAGACGATGCGCGTCACGCCGGCGAGCTTCGCGCTCGCGTTCGAAATCAACGCGATGTTCTCCGCGACAAGCACCATGATGGCCGCCGCCAGATCCTCGCGGCGGGCGAGCAGGCCCGCTCCGATCGCCGGGCCGGATTGCTCGAGCACGCGCGCCAGCTTGCCGAAGGAGGCCGCCGTCGCTTCGCCAGCGATCGGGATCGTGTTCTTCGCGTAGATGTCCGAGATCAACAGGTCGATATGGCTGCGATTGCCGCAGGCGGCGAGGGCCATCAGCTCGCCGTGGCTGCGGCAGCCGGTGAGGGCGTAGCCGAGGCCGAGGGCGGTGCCGCCGCCCAGGGCCGTGCCGCCGACCCGCTCAACGCGGTCGCCGTCGACACGCAGCGCCGAGGTGCCGGTGCCGATCGAGACGAGCAGATAGGGCGCGCCCGTCGCCTGGCCCGAGAGGGAGAGCAGCTCATTCGCACCGTGTCCCCAGGCATCGAACTCGATCAGATTCGCGGCGGGGCGGGCGCGTTCGGGGATGAGGGTGGCGAGGATGTCGGCGCTGCCGCAGCCGGTGACCCCGACCCGATCGGGGGCGAGGCGGCTGACGAGCTCCCCCACCCGCTCGGTCGAGGGCGAGGGCCAGGTCGCGAAATGCCGTTCGCCGCGGCGGTCCCGGACGCACAGCTTGACCAGCGTCGCCCCGGAATCGACGCCCAGGGCCTCGGCCGATTCGAGCCCGCCATCGAACTCACCGAACGCCGCGAACGTCCCAATGCCTGCGCTCTGATCCACGAATTGCCCCGCTCGTCCCCGCGCCGCGCGAAAGGCCGACCCTTTGAACAGCCACTATCACAGCATTCTGACAGCCATTCCGACAAAGTAGGGAACCGTCCTCGGATTCGGCCCGAGTGTCAGTCCGTTAGACTCAAGCCTCACCGGAAGGCCCCCGGACGGAAGCCCGATGTATACCGCTTTCTATGGCCTGCGTGAGAAGCCCTTCGCGCTGAGCCCCGATCCCCGCTTTCTCTACCTCGCGGCCTCACACCGCGAGGCTCTCGCACATCTGCTCTACGGCATCGAGCAGGGCGAAGGCTTCATCTCGGTGACGGGCGAAGTCGGCACCGGCAAGACGACGCTCTGCCGCACGCTGCTCGAACGTCTCGAAGGCCAGATCGAGGTCGCCTTTCTCTTCAATCCCAGCAAGAGCGCGCTCGAGCTGTTGCAGACGATCTGCGCTGAGTTCGGTCTGCCCGCCGAAGGACTCGGCCGGCGCAACCTGATGAGCCAGCTCAACAAGTTCCTGCTCGAGCAGAAGGAGCGCCGACGGCGCGTGCTCCTCATCATCGACGAAGCCCAGACGCTTTCGGAAAACACGCTCGAGCAGGTCCGGCTGCTCTCCAACCTCGAGACGAGCCGCGAGAAGCTGATCCAGATCCTGCTGCTCGGACAGCCCGAGCTCGACCGCAAGCTCGACGAGCGCGGTCTGCGCCAGCTGCGCCAGCGCATCAGCGTGCGCTGGAAGCTCGAACCGTTAGGCGCCCCCGAGACCGTCGCCTATGTGCGTCACCGGATCTCGATCGCCGCCGGCGAGCCCAAGGATCTCTTCAGCGAGTCCGCGCTCCGCGAAGTCCACCGCCGCACCGGCGGCATCCCGCGCCTCGTGAACCAGCTCTGCGACCGCGCGCTGCTCGCCGGCTATGCTGCCCGGGCCGCCCAGATCGGCCCGAACCTGATCCGCGCCGCAGCCCGCGAAATCCCCGACGTCCGCGATTCCCGCGACAACTATCTTCGAAATGACCCTCACGATGATCCGCGGCACGGCCGTGCGCTGCTGCCGAGCTGGTTGAAGCGGCCCTGGATGTATCTCGCGCTGACGTTAGGCCTCGTCGGTCTGGCCCTCGTCGCCGGCCTCATGGTCGGGCAGAGCGACTGGAGCCTCGCACGGACTGCTGGGAGGGGCGGCGCCTCGACGTCGCCGCCTGCGGTGAGCGCCCGAGCCCCCGGATCGGGCAGGGCGGACGGCGCCGCGACCGCCGCGGGCAATCCCCTGGTCGGCCGGCTGATCGGCTATGTCCAGGCCGAAGGCTCAGGGGAAGTCGGGGCCGAGCTGCGCGCGACCGACAGCCAGCTCGCGGCGGCCGGTGCGTTGGGGCCGGCGATGCCGTCGATCGGGCGGAGCGCCGTCGCGCCCGGCGTGTTTTCCAAGCTGCTCGCCGAACGCTCCGGCGAAGACGCCCTGGCGGAGAGCGAGGACGCTTTCCTCGACCTCTACGACCTTGGCCCGAATGCGCCCGGCCCCGCACCCGAGAGCGCCGAAGCGCTGCAGGCACGACTCGAAGCACGGGGACTCATGGTCACCGCCTTCGAAGGCGGAAGCCTCGACATGCTTCGCCGCCTCGACCACCCCGTGCTGATCCCGGTCGCTCTCGACCCCCGCTCCAGCGCCGAGGTCGCCCCCGGTGCGACCAACGCCGTCGCCGAGAAAGATCGCCGCTGGCTCGCGCTCACCGGCTTCGACGGCGACCGGGTCTGGCTCGCCGGCCTCGTCGCCGGCCGCGTCGTCAGCGTCGCCCAGAGCGAGCTCGCGCCGCATTGGCTCGAAGCCGGAATCCTCGTCTGGAAGAACCACGAATCCCTCGCCACCCGCGTCGAGCGCGGCGGCGAGCAGGCGAGCGTGCGCTGGCTGCAGACCGCGCTCGCCGAGCTGCATTATTTCAACGGCGCCGCCAACGGCCTCTTCGACGCACAGACCGCCGACGCCCTGCGCGACTTCCAGAGCGCCAACGGCCTGATCGAAGACGGCGTC
>JANNQH010000297.1:0-3315 GCA_031400655.1 Deltaproteobacteria bacterium
TTCCCGCCGCTCCTGATCCAGGTGGGGTCGCGCGAGATCCTGCTCGACGATTCGACGCGGGTCGCTGCGCGGGCGCGAGCCGCCGGCGTCGCGGTCGTGCTCGAGGTCGGCGAGGGCCTGACCCACGTCTGGCAGCTCCACCCCCATCTGCCCGAGTCCGCCGCATCCGTCGAGGCGATCGCGCGCTTCGTGAAATTACACCTCGCCTGAGGCCCTTCATGAGCTGAGGGCTCACTCGAAGCGCCGCCGCAGCTCCTGCTTCAGGATCTTGCCGGTGGCGTTGCGCGGAATCGCATCCACGAGCTCGAGCCGTTCGGGGATCTTCTGGGTCATGACGCGGGCCTGCCGGAAATGCTCGACCATCTCGTCAAAGCCGAGCGCGTCCGCCCCCTCGACACCGATCACGACCGCGCAGACGAGCTCGCCCCGGGCCGCGTCGGGCAATCCAATGACGGCGACGTCGGCGACCTTGGGATGCGTGTAGAGCAGATCCTCGATCTCGTTGGCCGAGATGTTCTCGCCCTTGCGGATGATGATGTCCTTCTGGCGGCCCGTGATCGTGAGATAGCCCCCGGAATCGAGATGGCCGAGATCGCCGGTCCGAAACCATCCCTCCGCATCGAAGGCCGCCGTCGTCGCCGCCGGATCGACATAACCTCGGCAGACCGCCGGCCCCCGGAGCTGGATCTCGCCCTGCTCGCCCACGGCCGCCGGTCCGCCATCGAGGCGCCGGACGCGCAGCTCGACGCCCGGAATCGGGCGGCCCTCGGTATTCGCGAGGCGCTCGTCGAGATCGTCGACGTCATTGGCGCAGATGATCCCGCACTCCGTCATGCCAAAGCCGTGCAGACAGCCACGCCCGCCCATCTCGCGCAGGACTTCGTAGTGGAGCTCGCTCGGCATGGGTGCGCCACCGCCGCTGAAGAGGCGGAAGCTCGGCAGGACCTTGCGGCCGGGATTGCGACGCTGCTCTTCGAGGAAGGCGGCGTAGAAGACGGGCCCGCCGCCGATCACGCTGACGGCGTGGCGCGCGAAGTGCTCGGTCGCCGTCTGCGGGTCGAAGGCGTCGATCAGGACGAGGCGGTGGCCGATCTGGAAGAGCGAGAGGAGATTGATGAGGCCGCCGACGTGGGTGAACGGGAAGGCCATGCCGAAGCGATCGCTCGCCACGATCTGGTGGCAGGCGACGAGGCCGGCTGCGGCGGTGGCGACGCTGTGATCGGTGTGGCGCGCGCCCTTCGGACGCGAAGTCGTGCCGGACGTGTAGTAGATCCAGCGGACGGCATCGGCGTCGGTAGGCGGGACGGGCAGTTCGGCGGGATCAGCATCGGGGAGCTCGGGCAGGCAGGCCAGCAGCTCGAAGGGATGCGCCGTCTGTTCACTCACCGCCGCATAGTCGACTCGTCGCGACCCGCTCGGGACGATCAGGAGCTCGGCCTGCGTCTCGTCCAGGCAGAAGGTGACCTCGCGCTCGCGATAGACCGGAACGATCGGATTCTGGACCACACCGAGTCGCGCTAGCGCCCCCATCAGGACGACCGTCCCGATGCGAGTCGGCAATTGAAAGGACACCCGCTGGCCCGGACGGACGCCGAGCGCGAAGAGACCTGCGGCCGTCCGCTCCGCCGCCGCGCGGTAGCCGGCGAAGCTGATCTGCTCGGCGTGCTCGTCGATCAGCATGACCGCGTCGGGCGTCGCCTCGACACGCTGTTCCAGGAGCTCCCAGAATGTCCTGGCTTCGGGCAGAAGCATCCGGTGCCCCGCTCTCGCCTAACGCTGGTGAAAGTTTTTCGCGAGGGCCTCCAAAGAGTCGGCGACTTCGCGGGCGCGCTGCGGACCGCCCTCGAAGAGCTCGCGGAACACGTCCGCCACGCTCGGCACGTCGTGGATCAAGGCAGCGACCTGACCCATCTGCGCCCGCTTCTTCGCGTTGCCGAGCACACGCTCGGCGAGCTCCGGCTTGCTGACGCGGGGTCGCGTCGCGCCGGTCGCCGACATCGTCGAGGTATCGTCCGCCGCGAGCACGAGCTTCGCGATGTAGTCGGGAAAGACCTCGGCCCCCTCCCGCGTCACCATCAGCCGTGTCCCGAGCTGAACCCCCTCGGCTCCGAGCGCCATCACCGCCACCAGCCCCGCCCGGTCCATCACGCTGCCACACGCGACGAGCGGCACCCCGGGCAGCGCGCGCGCCACCGCCGGAATCAGGACCATCATGGCGATCTCGTTGGCGCCCCGGTAACCGCCGGATTCCGTCGGCTCCGCGATCAGCACATCGACGCCCGCCTCGGCAGCCTTCTCGGCGTGGGCGACACCCGCGATCACGTGGGCGACCCGGATGCCCGCCTCCTGGAACGTCTTGGTCAGGAGCTTCGGGCTGCCCGCCGACGTCATGACGACCGGAACCTTTTCGTCGAGGGCCACCTGCGCCCGGGCCTCGACCAGCGCGCGATCGCCGAACGCCAGCGGAAAATTGACCGAGAACGGCGCGTCGGTCAGCCGCCGGAACTCGCGGATCTGTTGTCGCAGCTTGTCGGGCGACGAGATTCCCTCGATGCAGCCGAGACCCCCGGCGATCGAGACGACGGCGCCGAGCTGCGGTTGCGGCGTGATCGCGCCCATCAGCAGGGGTAGCCGGATTCCGAAAGTCGAGCAGATCCGATTCCCCACTGTCCCCGCCATCTCGAGCATCCTCCGCCCGGGATTCACTTGTCCGGGTCGGTCGAGTCTACGAACTCCTGGTTCCGGTCGGAAGGGCTCGACAGTTCGTCCCGTGGGGTGCCGATTCGTGGGATCTAGGCCTGAACGGGCTGGGAAGAGCCGCCATCGAGAGGTCTTGACGAGCGGAGTCGTCCGAAACACGCTTATGCGCCGCATTGGTTTCATCTGTTAGGCAATTCGTTCTCGCTCCGATCCGACCCACGACGATCCGATACCTGTCTTCCGGAGGTTGATGTGAAGTCGCTTGTCCGAACGATCTCGGGTCGATTCTTGCGGACGACCGGGCTGATGCGTGCCGGCCTGCGCCAGACCGGCGTGGTCGTCGCGTTCCACCGCGTGAATGACCGAAGCGCTGGGGATCCGATCACGCAGAGCCCGGCCGACTACCGGAGCTTCTGCCAATTCTTCAAGAATTATTTCGACGTAGTCGAGCTGTCCGACTTCATCACTCGGCTTGAGCGACGGGAATCCGTGGAGGGCATGCTCGTCATCACCCATGACGACGGCTACCTCGACAACTTCGAAGTCGCGGCACCGATCCTTTGCGACCTCGGCCTGCCCGCCACGTTCTTCGTCACCACCGACTTCATCCAGAGC
>JANNQH010000298.1:0-4840 GCA_031400655.1 Deltaproteobacteria bacterium
CAGGAGATCAAGGCCCAGGCCGTCCGCTGCGGCCGGATCATCCGCAGCATCCTGCAGTTCTCCCGCTCCGAGTCGAGCGAGAAATGGAGTGGCGACGTAGTCCGCGTGCTGCGCACCGCCGTCGACGCGACCCGCCGACTCGCCCGCGACCGCTTGGCGAGCGTGTCGCTCGAGATCGATCGGGACGTCGCCGCAGCCAGCATGCTGATGAGCCCGATCGAGCTCGAGCAGGTGTTCGTCAACCTGATCCTGAATGCCATCCAGGCCCAGAGCTCGGGCGCGGCGGTCTGGATCACCGCCCGTTACGCCGGCCACGAGATCGAGGTCCGCGTCGAGGACGACGGTCCCGGCATCCCACCCGGCGACCGCGACCGGATCTTCGATCCATTCTTCACCACCCGGCTCAAGGGCGGCGGAACGGGGCTCGGGCTGTCCGTCGCCCACGGCATCATCGAGGATCACGGCGGCCGCATGGAGCTCGTCACGGCGACGCGCCGACCGGGGGTTGGAGCCTGCTTCCAGGTCACGCTGCCCATCGAAAAGCCGGATGCCGGCATCCCGGCCTCAACGGCCTCCTGAAGCTGCGCGAGCGAGCCCCGATCGACTCGCTCAGGTCTCCGGCGTCTCCGGCTTCGGAGGCGGAAACGCGTCGAGCACCGCCTTGATCCCGGCCTCGAAACGTTGCTGCCCGGAGTCGCGATCGCGGGTCTGGAGGATGCCGCTGGCCCAGCCGCGCCAGACAAGATCCTTGCTGGCCGGATTCAGGAAATCGATGATCAGCGTACTCTCCTGGTAGTTGCGCACGTCGGGCGCGCTGTACGAGCCCCCGAGCCCGACGGGCCAGCGGCCGTAGCCACCGTAGCCGCCGTAGGTCGTCACACCCCCATTCACCCGCAGCTTCTCGTCGAGCACGACGCCGTAGGTCACGAGGAAATCGGCGTCCGCCGGATTCTCGACGCGCTCGAAGCCACGGCCCGTCAGAATGGTTTCGATCGCGACCCGCACCCGCTTTCGCAGCAGGCTGTTGTCCGCGAACGGATCCGCCCCCTCCGCGGCGGGCGGCTCGAGCCAGGCGAAGCGCCGCATCCCGTCGAAGCTGAGCGACTCGTCCCAGTCGGAGCGGACCTTGAAAGTGCGGCAGGCGGTGAGCCCGAGCAGCAGGAGCAGGGCAAGAGCGAGCAGTGTGAATCGACGCAGCGAAACGCGCATGTGGATGTCCTCCCACGTGGGCCAACCGAGCAGCGAACAGTCCGGCTTCGAGCCGGACCCGGGATGAGGATAGCCGCGCCGGACCCCCTCCCACGCGGCCGCGGTGCTAGCGTTCGACTCGATCTGAACCCCCCGACTGAATCCGGTCTCGCAGGAACCGGACGCAGGAGATCCAATATGCCGCTCGATCCCGAAGCGAAGGCCATGCTCGACGCCATGGCCGCGGCCCCCGCGATTGATTTCTTCGCGGTGCCGCATACCGTCATCCGCCAGGCCTTCGGCTCGATGCCGGGCAACGCGCCCGGCCCGGAGATGGCAAAGGTAGAATCCCGCGACGTCGACGGCCCGGAAGGCAAGATCCCCGTCCGCATCTACACGCCGATCGGCGGCGACGCGCGCAAGCCGGGCCTCGTCTTCTTCCACGGCGGCGGCTTCGTTCTCTGCAGCCTCGACAGCCACGACGCAACCTGCCGCGAGCTCGCGCAGGGCGCGGACTGCATCGTCGTCTCCGTCGACTACCGCCTCGCCCCGGAAGCGAAGTTCCCCGCCGCACCGGAAGACTGTTATGCGGCGACCCAGTGGACCGCGCTCCACGCGCGCTCGCTCGGGATCGACGCGGGCCGGATCGCGGTCGCCGGTGACAGCGCGGGCGGCAACCTCGCCGCCGTCGTATCGCTCATGTGCCGGGACCGCGGTGGCCACCTGCCCGTCCATCAGCTGCTGATCTACCCCGTCACGGACTTCGACTTCGAGACCGAGTCCTACCGGAGCAACGGCGAGGGCTATTTCCTGTCGAAGGACATGATGCGGTGGTTCTGGCATCACTATCTCGAGTCGGATGCCGATGGTGCCCACCCCCACGCCTCGCCGCTGCGCGCCGGCCATCTGGCGGGGCTTCCGCCGGCGACTGTCCTCACCGCCGAATACGATCCGCTGCGCGACGAGGGCCGGGCGTATGCCCAGCGCCTGGCCGCCGCGGGTGTCCCGACTCAGTACACCAACTACGACGGGGTCTTCCACGGCTTTTTCGGCATGACGGCCCAGCTGCCGCGGGCGCGACAGGCGGTCGACGAGGCCTGTGCGGCGCTGCGAAAGGCCTTCGGTGCCTGATGGGCCGGAGTGGCAGCGGCTCGGGGTCGCCCTCGCGCCGGGTGAAAAGCGGGTGGTGCAGATCGGGGATCGAGAGATCCTGGTCTGCCGGACCCCTGAGCGCTATTTCGCCCTCGCAAGCCGCTGTACTCATGCGGCCTGGCCGCTCGCCGATGAGCCGGTCGAGGGCTCGCAGATCCTGTGCACGCTCCACGGAGCGCGCTTTGATATGCGGGATGGCTGCCCGATTTCGGGACCGGCGCGCAAACCCCTCTCGACCTACCCGATCGAGCTCCGCGACGGCGAGCTCTATGTGGGTCTAGGAACGCGAGTCTAGGAACGTGAGTCCAAGAAGATGATGCGTGACCTCGGGCGGATCGCCGTGTCGACCCTGCTGTTGCTGATCGGCACGGCGGCAGGCTGCAGCTCGCTCAACTACGACGAGCCGGGAGCGGTGGACGAAGCCGCGTGGCCTTCGTCGGCCGACGCGGCCGACACAACTGATACAGCGGAGGCGGCCACGCCGGCCCCGATGCGGACGACGCGCCGCGAGACGCCGACCCGCGCACGCCTCAGCGACCAGCGGAACGCCGACGGCGGCGCCGAGCAGGCCCGGAGCTGGCGCGAGCTCACGTCCATGGCCCGCGAGAGTGCCCAGACCGGCGAGCTCGACCGGGCGAACGAGCTGCTGGCCCAGGCCGCTCTCCAGCTGAAGGATCGCCGCCCGACCAATACCCAGCGACGGACGGTCTTCGGACTCCGGGCGCGTCTGGCTTACGATTTCGCGGCCTTCGGAAAGCTGGAAGAGTCCGATGCCCTCGCCGACCAACTCTTCGACGAAGCGCGCGCCGAGCCCGCCCTCGGCGACGCGGCGCTCGTCACCCTCGCCCGCGCCACCGCGGAACGCCGAGCGAAGGCCGCTCGTGAGGCCGGCCGCAATGAGTCGCAGCTACCGCTGCTCGCCCTCGCCTTAGACTCCGCCCAGGCCGGGACCGCGAGCCGCGAGCGCCTGGGGCTCGCGTTCGAAGTCTCGAGCCAGGCCCTGCGCGAGGGCGACCTCGATCTCGCCCGCCGTGCGATCGACCAGTGCATCCTCGATGCCCAGGTCATGGCCCCGGGCGACCGCATGCAAGCCGCGGCGCTCAAGGTCTACAAAGCGCGCATCGCGCTGGCCCAGAAGGACCTCGCGACCGCCGAGGAGACGGCCCACGCCGCGCTTCAGATCTTCGTAGAGGAGAAGGCGGACGGGTCGAATCGGGGCGTGGCCGAAGCGACACTCGCCGAGATCCTGGCCGAGAAGGGCGAGTCCGAGCGCGCCCTCGAGTTCGGCCGCAGCGCCTACGCACGGCTCTCGGGCAAGCAGACGATCGTGCCCCACGCCCGGCGCCAGATCGCTTCCCGCTATGCCCGCGTCGAGTGGCTCGCGGGCGATCTCGAGGCTGCCGGCGCCCATTACCGGGAAGCTCTCGCGATCCCGTCCGATGGCACGGACCTCGACAACGACCTGATCCAAGACGTCAAAGCGGCGCTCGCCAAGCTCGAAACGAACGCTGGCGCGCCGCAGCCGTCCTGATCATTCTTCTTGATCAGGAGAGGCGCTCGGCCGCGATCGACACGAAGGCCGGATTCGAACCGAAGAGCACCGGAAAGCGCCGCTCACTCCGAATCCTGAAGTGGAGCGGCTCGAGCAGCCGCGGGTAATCGGGGATCGGGTGAAGCGCACAGAATCCCAACGCCCATGCGATCCAGTTGACCGGCCGGTAGTAGGCGTTCGTGATCATCCGGGCGACGGGGCCCCCGAGCGGCCGCGCGAAATCGGCCAGCACGAGCAGGCCGCCCGGGCGCACGAGCTGGCCCAGGTGGCGGATCATCTCGCCCGTCCGCGCGTCGTCGAACAAATTGAGGAAGTAGTTCGCGACCACAACGTCGTAGGCGCGATTGGGGCGGTGATCGGCGACGTCGCCGCAGATCAGCTCGGCCTCGAGCGCTTCCCGGGCCAGGCCGCGCGCAAAGCGCTCGAGCATGCTGGGCGACAGGTCGACGGCGGTCACGTTCGCCCCTCGCCGCACCGCGACCCGCGCATCCAGCCCGCGCCCCACGCCGGCGAAGAGGACCCGATCGCCGACTTTGATCCAGTCGAGCTGAGCCAACTTCGAGCGCCCGATGCGACCCAGCGAGTAGAGCGCCGCCAGCTCGTCGTAGAGCCAGGCGACCGACTCGTAGGGAAACGCATCGAAGCGCATGCGCCGCGTTCCGACGGGGCGTGCTCCGCCTTCAGGAGGTCCTGACACCGCCTCGGGCGCGGCGTCGCTCACGTACCCGGCGTCATTCCCGGCGATGATCCCGGCGCTGAAGTCGGCGGCCGCGTCCCCGGACCGATCGGCGGGACCCCGACCTGCGGCGTCGAGGGAGAGGGATTGCGGCAGCCCGAGCCGGGCGTGTCACAGGGGCGCAGCAGCGAGCCGCGCGAGGTCGAGTAGGGCCGGGCCGTCGTGGACGGATCGATCGGCGCGGCGACCGGCGGTGCGAATCGCTCGACGAC
>JANNQH010000299.1:0-2490 GCA_031400655.1 Deltaproteobacteria bacterium
CGGCCGCTGATGTGGACGCCGATGCTCTCGACCTATCCCGAGCGCGACTACAAGCAGATGATGAAGGAGCACGCCGAGGGCAGGGCCCGGGGCGCCGACGTCTATCCGCAGATCACGTGCCTGCCGCTGAAGCTCCAGTTCCGGATGGACAACCCCTACTACTTCCGGACGGTGCCGATCTTCCTCGAACTGCTCGGGTTTCCGCCATCGGAATTCAAGCGCTTTTACCGCGATCCGGCCTGGCGGGCGGAGGCGGTGCGACAGGTGCCGGACGTCAAGCCGCCCGTCGTCTGGGAGAAGTTCCTGGTGGCGGAGACGAAGTGTCATACGGCGCTGATCGGCCGCGACATCGCCTCGCTCGCGCGGGAGCGGGGCTGCACGGAGATCGACGTGCTCTGCGACCTCTCGCTCGACGACGATCTCGAGACACGTTTCCTCGTGACGCTCTCGAACGACGAGGACGGGCCGGTGGCGGATCTCATGACGCAGCCGGGCGTCGTGTTTGGCCAGTCGGATGCGGGCGCCCACGTGGCGCAGCTCTGCGACGCCAACATGCCGACGGAATTGCTCGCCTACTGGGTGCGCGACCGCGGCGTCTTTACGCTCGAGCGTGCGATCCAGAAACTGACGTCAGAGCTGGCGGATCTCTTCGGGATCAAGGACCGCGGCCGGATTGCGGTGGGGGCAGCGGCGGATCTCGTGGTCTTCGATCTCGCGACGCTCGATCCGGGGCCGCTGCGGCGGGTGCGCGATCTGCCGGGCGACGAGGAGCGCCTGATCGCCGACCAGCCGAAGGGCATCGAACACGTCTTCGTGAACGGCGTCGCGATCACCCGCGATGGCCAGTCTCTCGTCGAGAATCTGCGCGAGCGTCCCGGACAGATCCTGCGCGCACGGGGGCCATCCGCATGAAGGCCGTCGTCTGTCGCGGGCCGGGGAAGGTCGCCGTCGAGGAAATCGACGAGCCGAGTCCGAAGGCGGGCGAGGTCAAGCTCAAGATCGCCGCCGTCGGCGTCTGCCACACGGACCTCAACTTCACGACCGGCAGCATGCCCGTGCCGTATCCGATCGTGCTGGGTCATGAAGGGGCGGGGGTCGTCGTCGAGGTCGGGCCGGAAGTGAAGCGCCTTCGGGTCGGGGACCGGGTCCTCTGTTCGATCGTGGGGCCCTGCGAAGAATGCTTTCAATGCCTGCGCCACGATTTCGGCCTCTGTGAACGATCTCCTCTTTTTACCGGCAAGATGCTCGACGGGACGACGCGCCTCTCGTCCCGGGGCGAGGCGATCCACACGCTCCACTATCAGGGCTCGTACGCCGAGTACGCCGTCGTGCCCGAGCGATTCGTCACGAAGATCCGCGACGATGCGCCGCTCGAGATCATGTGCGGTCTCGCCTGCGGTGTCAGCACGGGGCTCGGCGCCGCGATCATTCGCGCGCAGGTGACGCCCGGATCGAGCGCTGTCGTGATCGGGTCGGGCGGAGTCGGGCTCTCGACCATGATGGGGGCGCGCTTTCGCGGGGCGACGACGGTGATCGCCGTCGACCGCATTGCGCGCAAGGCGCAGAAGGCGATCGAGCTCGGCTTCGCGACCCATGCCCTCGACGCCACGACGACGGACGTGGTCAAGGCGGTTCAGGAGCTGACGGCCGGGCGCGGCGCCGACTACGGATTCGATGCCGTCGGCGTCCCCGGAACCCTCGAGCAGACGATCGCGGCGACGCGCCCCGGCGCCACCGTCGTCGTGATCGGCCGCGCGCTCGGGTCCGTCGAGCTCAAGGTCGAGACCTCGGCGCTGCTGCGCCAGCGGATCCTGACGGGCACTTACGGCGGCTCGATCCACCCGCAGCGGCACATCCCCGAGTTCGTCGAGCTCTGCATGCAGGGCCGCCTGAATCTCGCCGGCATCCTCGATACCCGTTATACGCTCGACGAGGCGCCCAAGGCCCTCGACGATTTGCACCACGGCCGCGTCACCCGCGGCGTGATCGTGCTGGAGAACTAATGGCCGGCTCCATCACCTTCGACGAGATCGAGAGCAAGAAGGGCTTCCTCGCAACGGGCCCGAAGCCCGACCAGATCGACTGGCTCCCCGATCCGCCACGCCAGAAGCGCCATACGACGCTCATCTCCGTCGACGACCATCTCGTCGAGCCGCCGCACATGTTCGAGGGGCGGGTGCCGAAGCGCTATGCCGATCTTGCGCCACGCGTCATGACCGAGGACGACGGCCGCTCCGAGTACTGGCTCTGGGACGGTAAGAAACAGCATAAGGTCGGTCTCAACGCTGTCGTTGGAAAGCCGCTCCATCAGCGCACCTTCGATCCCGCCCGTTTCGACGAGATGCGCCGCGGCGCATGGGATATCCACGCGCGCATCCACGACATGGATCTGAACGGCGTCTACGCCTCGGCCTGCTTCCCGTCGTCGCTCCCCGGCTTCGCGGGCCAGCGCTATCAGCTCGGCGTCTCCGACCCGGAGCTCGCCCGGGC
>JANNQH010000300.1:0-6903 GCA_031400655.1 Deltaproteobacteria bacterium
GCGGAGGCCGTTTGCGCGCCACTGCGCGCCCGCGCCGATGCCCCGATCGAAAACGCAGCGGCCGCGAGCGAGAGGGCCAGGCCCGCACCGGCGAGCACGGCCGTCGACGTGTCCCCCGCCGCCGTCATTCCGTAGACGGACCCGCCGATCGCAGCGACCGACAGCGTGGAGTTGATGGCCGCGGCCGAGGTCTGCGAAATCAGGCTTGCGGTCGCCGCGGCCGGTGCCGCGAGACCGACGACATAGCCTGCCGCCAATCCCGCGACCCCGATTCCGAGGGTCTTGAATCCGACGCCTGCACTGCCCGATTGAACGCCCGCCACGATCGCGCTTGCCACCACGAGCACGGCCGAGATCGCAAGCAGCACGGCCGCGACCAGCGTGAGCTCCGCACCGTTCGGATCGACGGCATTGATCGGATCCCAGCCGACGTAGGCGTAGGGACTCGCGTGCTCCTCCGCCGGATCGGGTGTCAGGAAGCTCGCCTGATCCGGGTCGAAGAAGCGGCTTCCCGCATACTGGAGCCCGGAGTTCTCGTCCGTCTGGTAGCCCGTGAACTCCCGCCGATTCGTCGCGTCGGGCCCCGAGAGAAGCCCCTTGCCGTCGAAGCGCCGCATCTTCCCGTAAGCCGAATGTCGATACTGGCGCTCGAGCACACCGCCAGGCCCGCTGATCGCGACGGGACTGCCGAGATGATCGAGATGATAGTGGCGGGCGTTCACCCGTTCGAAACACCCGAGCGACGGGACGACGACCGGCAACGAGATCGCCCACACGAGCAGGCTCGAGCCCACGGCGCCACTCCGCGCCACCCGTATCCCGAGCGCGGTGCGCGAACGGCCAACCGGCATGAGGAGCAGCAGGGCGCCTAGGGCGAGCACGATGAGTCGGGCCGACGGCGAGACGACGAAGCGGCTCGCCCGATCCGCCGCCGGCGCGGCCATCGCCGCCGCCGGATCGCTGCGTGTCGCCACCAGCCGATCCCCCAGGTAGTAGTACTTGACGAGCTTTCCGTTCACGCTCTCGGCATGGCGCCCGAAGAAGCGCCGGGTCGTCCCGTCGCGGGTCTCGACGACGCGCCGGCCCTCGTGGTCGTAGCCCATCTGCGTGAGGGCGCCGTTCACGACCAGCGAGCGCATCGCGCCGAAGCCATCGTAGGCGTAGGTCTGGACGACGCTTCCATCCGAACGCCGCTTGCCCGTGCGGCGACCGTTCTCGTCCCAACTCATCGTCCAGTGGGTAGAAGACGCGCTGCCGAGCCGGTCGAACTGGTGGGGGCCGAGCGTCGAAGCAGCGCCTCCGGTCTGGGCGAAGGCCACACCGTCGAGCGAACGCAGGTTGCCAACGCTGTCGTAGACGAAGCTCTCGGGCTGTGCGCCGGTCACGTCGGTGAGGCGCCCGACCGCATCGTAGACATAGCCTGCGGACATCGAGAGGGCGCCCGAAGGATCACGCAGGTCGTCGACGCGGAGCAGCCTTCCGTTCGCGTCGTAGTCGAGATAGGCGAGATCGCTGTAGACGAACCGTGGATCGAGGTTGCTCGCCCCCGTGATCCGGCTGCTGATCCGGGCGAGGGCGAAGTTCTGGGACGCGCCATGATATTCGAAGCGATCCGAAGTGGAGTTCCCGCGATCGATCGAGAGGGGCCTCCCGCGCAGGTCATAGACGATCTCGCGAATGTAGTAGGCGATCCAGCCGCCCTTGGCATTGACCTGGTTGAGCCCGTTGGGCTGACCCGACGCGTCGTAGCCGTAGCGGATGATCTCGCCATCGGGATAGGTCATCCGATCCAGCCGATCGAGGTCGGACGGGTATTGGTAGCGGGTCACGCCTGACTCGCCCTGGATCTCGTCGACCGATAGAACCATCCGGCCGCGGATGTCGTAGGCATAACGGTGGCGACTGTCGGGTCCTTCGGCGGTCGTCAGCTGGCCCAGGCCGAAGTTCGCTGTCGAGAGGATCGGTGTCGCCTCATCGTAACGGTAGCGATAGGCGATGGCACAGGTCGGCTGCGCCGATCCGCAGAGCCCCGGATCCGGCACATCGCTCGTCCGCACGCACTGGAGCACGACGCGATTAAGGCCGTCGTAGCAGGACTGGATGCTCTCGCTCGGCTTCGGATCGTCGCGAAAGATCTCGTTGCCGGCTTCGTCGTAGCGGACACGCCAGGACCCGGCGTCGGGGTCGTCCGTCGCGACGGCGCGTCCCAGCTGGTCGTAGGCCCGCTCGATGCGCGTCGCCTGGGAGCCAGCGAACCACTCGGCCACGATCCGGTCGCGGCCGTCGTACTCCGCGTTCCAGCGAGCAACCTGCAGGCTCGATCCGTGGAGGGATTGGCGTTCGACCGTACGGCCGTGGGCGTCGAGGATCTCGACCGTGTGGTTGCCGGACGTCGAGGCCGAGTCGACGCCATCGATCCGCCGCAGCGTCTGTCCGAAGTAGTAGGTGCGCGAGCGGCTGCCGTCGAAGCTCGCCGTCTCGAACACGCGACCGGCGGGATCGAGGTGGCCTGCGAGATTGCCGTTCAGGACATAGCTCGTCTCCAGCGCGGGCGTGCCGGCGGGCGGCGCGAGCGACAGGGCCGACGCGCCGGCGACGTACGCTGCGAAGGCTCGGACGGGCATGCCGTTCGGCCCGTACTCGAGGTGGCGTGCGACGACGGTTGCGAGCGTGGGCCGTCCGCCCGGAACCGGCGGATCGACGACGTTCTGCTGGTTGGTCGTGATCCGCTCCCGCCCGAGCGCGTCGAACCAGCTGCGCGTCGAGAGGTAGCCCTCCGGCGCATTCGGCTCGCGCCGGCGGACCTCGACGGAGGAGAGACGCGCGATCGGATCGTCCGCCGTGGGATCGCCGTAGGCGTAGTGATATTCGACGGTCGCGCCGAAGCCCGACGTCGCACCGCACGCCGTTCCCGGCGCGAACTCGCAGACGGGACGGCCGAGGGAGTCGTGAACGGTGCCCGCCACGTCGCCTGCGCCACGGCCGTGGAGGCCGACTGTTTCGATCCGCTGGCCGGTGCGGATGTCGAAGCGGCTCTCGATCCGGCGCTCCGCAGCAGCCCCGCCATTCGAGACCGAAGCGGTCTCGCGCACCGGATGCAGGGCGAACTCGCCGTCGAACTCGATGACGGTCGGCGCCCGCGACTGGCCCGTCACCGGCACCAGCACCGACGTGATGTTGCCCGGCCCGGCAGGATCCCCGGCGTCGTACTCGAAGAGCTTGAAGGCGAAGACATCGGGCGCGAGCGAGATCGCGCTCTGCTCGCTCGTCACGTTGCCGCGGTCCGTCGATCCGACGGCGAGCCCGTCGTAGGCATGCCGGATCACGGCCGTCGTCTCGAGCGCCCCCGCCCCATCGGCATGACGGGTCACGATCTGCGCCGGTCGATCCCAGACGGGGCTCAGCGCGCCCGCGATCGGCTCGGCCCAGGTCGTATCGACCTGCTTCTTTCCCGGGACCGTCGGCGTGCACAGGTCCTCCGAGCTGCCGGAGCCGGCGCACGCCATCGAGCAGGTGGACTGGATTCGCGCCTGCGGGTCGGCCGCGCCACTCGACAGGAAGATCGAGTTTCGATGGACGACGCACTGGCTCGCGCCCGACCCGAACTGGGGATAGAGAGCGAGCTCTTCGACCCGTTGCTGCTGGAGATAGACCTGGGTCCGGGGCCCGTCCGCCCGCGTGCGCCAGTCGTAGAGCGTGCGCGAGAGCAGATCGACGCCACCCGCGTAGACCGACTCGGCCGCGATCTTGCCCTTCAACGCCGGCAATTGATGAAAGCTGATCTCCCGGAGACTCCCGATCTCGGACGGTCCGTCGAAGGCCCGCGTCTTCGCGAAGCCGAGGAACTCCCGGGCGAGGCCGTCGTAGGCGCCGTCCTCGTATTCGAATCGCTGGACGAGCTCGTGCCCGGCCGCGAGACAAGGATTGCCCGCGAGACTCGACCAGTCACTCGCCGCGAGATCGCAGAGTCCGTCGGTTCGCCGAATGCCCGTCACGAGCCAGGTGACGAAGGGAAGTCGGGGCGCCGTCGAGGGCGCGGGAACGAAGCGGCTACTCGGCGCATAATGGAAATGGGTGACGCCCCCGACGCCATCGTCCACCCGCGTCAGCAGGAGCGGTCGCATGTGCGGTTGATCCGCCTGTTCAAAGCGAATGCGCTTGAGGTCCCAGCGGTTGGACCCGCCGATCCCGAAGGCCTTCACATGTTCCGGGAGCCCGTCGGCGTCGATATCGAGCACCATCATCTGCCGATCGACGCGGTCCGAAGGAATCGTGTGCTGGAAGACCCGACCGAGATAGGGATCGACGTTTGCGAGCGTCGCAGCGGGGCGAACGCGGCCGAGAAGGACACCCGAAGCCGACGTCGAGGCCGGGGCGAGCAGTGCCAACCCGCCTCCGAAACGGCCATCGCCCTGGTTGTAGAGGACGTACCAATTGGACGAGCCGTCGTAGGGAAAGCCCGTGCTGACCCAGTCGATGCGGCCGTCACCATTCACGTCGACGAAGTCGCGATAGGTGCGGGTCTCGCGGGAGCCGGTCGCCGTCCAAGAGGCGCGCAGCCGGTTCGCAGTCTCGTCGGCATCGTTCCAGAAGGGCGCCGGGGTGTAGATCGGCTCCGAGAATCCGGCGCCCGTGTTGAGGCGCACCGTCGCTGCGCCGACGATCGCCCAGCCTGCCGGTAGGGCATTCGCCCCCGTACACAGCGTGACCTGCTGTCCCTGGGTCGTCGAAAGACACAGATACGGCCCGCCGGTGAACGGGAAAGGGCCCGTCACGTTGCCCTGCGGATCGACGCCAAAGTAGACCCTGGGAATGCGCAGGACCGAGGTCGTGGGGTTGTAATGACGGACGCCGCTCACCCAATCGACGAGGCCATCGTTGTTGACGTCGACCAGCTGGCGCTCTTCCTCGGCATTCTGATTGTTGTTGGGCGCGTAGGCGAGGAATTCGTTCACATCCAAAAGGACGAGCGGCTGCGTCTCGAAGCCCGCTCCATGGTTGCGGTAGACCCACCATTCGCCGCTCGCGAAAGCGCGAACGAGATCGGGACGGCCGTCGCCATCCATGTCGGCGAAGTCGCGCAGGGTCTGCTGACCGCGGTTCCCGACCACGACTTTGCGAAGCGCCCGGTCGGAGCCGATATGCGGGTTGTTCCAGACCTCGTACTGATCCGAGAAGCCGCAGTCCCAGGCGCTTGCGCAGTGGCCGCGGTAGACATGGATCGAGGCAGACTGAGGCGGCCTGCGCAGGAGATCCGGCAGACCGTCGCCGTCGAGATCGAGGGTCAGGTAGACGTCCTGGCCTTCCACGACCTTGCTCACGCGATCGAGGTTCACCCCCGAGATGTTCGGCACGCTCCAATTCCCAGACCCGCCGCACGACGAGTAGCCCGTGAACTGGACCTGACCCGCTTCGCCGTAGGCCGCATGCCATTCGTCGTTTCCATTCACGCAGAGGCGATCGAGCAGCCCATCCCCGTTCAGATCCATCAGCGCGAGGATCGGCCCGAAATCCATGCTCGCGCCGAGGGACTCCGGGTCGGGAACCGGCTCGGAGCGGTCGGCGATGATCGTCGGAACGGAGGTCGAGTACGTGAAGCTCCGGCGCGGCAAGTCCGTTCCGGACACGCCGGCGAGCAGGAACTCCGCCGTCTCGAGGGAATCGTCGTACTCGAGCTCGTAGCGGCGGACTTCTTCGAAGGCCCCGTTCGCAGTCGCTCGCGCCTCGACGATCACTCTCCGAACCCGGCGCAAGAGCTGCTGATCGACGCCGTTCGAGAGCGTTCGCAGGATCGGGCGTCCGATCGCCGCCAGGTCCTCACTCTCGAAGCGGATGCGGAACGGATGGGGGATCGACGCGGCGGCGTTGCCGCCGTAGAGGATCGTGGCAGGAACCGGGGTATTGCCCGTTTTCTCCCACTCGAGCTCAAGCTGATTCCCGTTCGGATCCTCGAGGCGCGTCACGTGCCAGGCCGTCGTGAACGAGCAGCCGGCGGGATCGTGAAAACGATCCTCGCCCCGGAAGACCCGGGCGGACTCGGCGCCGCCGAAGGTGTAGGTCATTCCGTCCCGGGTCCGGACCGTCCAGGCGTTGGCCGCCCGATCCGGGATCGCCTCCGCGAAGCCCTCGTCGAACTCGAGCAGGAAGCGATCTTCGTTTTCCCGGACGAGCTCGTTCGAGGACGCGCTGAGCGTCAGGCGAAAGGCTTCCATGTCGGGCCCGATACAAGAAGGCGTTCCATGCTCGATCGAGCGGGCGAGCACACCGAGCGGAAGCGCCCAACCGACGCCGACGAACGAGAGGCCGGCGTGGCTCGAATAACGAAGAGCCAGCTCGGGCGTCGCGAGCTTGCGCCCGGGCGGCACGACGATCGGAATCGTCACCGCCGCCGCCCCCGTGAAGAGATTCGTCGATGCATTGGCCTGGAGCGCCGCGAAGGGATTGCTCTCGCCGCCCCCCGGCCCCTCCATCGCCTGCGCGATCGGCGCGCCGCCCCCGATCAGCAATCCCAAACCGAACAGGCACCCCAAAGCGACCAGCCACGAACCCACGAGATCGACCCGCATCGACTCACTCCAGACGGCGGGACCGCACGGGGTGAATGCTGGGAAGACGGACCAATGACTAGCATCTCGAGCGGCGCGCGGAACGCGCCGGCGAGCGATTGGACGAAAAACGACGAAGCGGGAAGGGACGGCGCCGCGCGGGGAGAAACGCGGAGAGAAGTGCTGCGAATCAGGTCATTCGCGGTTTCCGAGCAGCGCCCAGGCGCTGCGCGCCCCGTCGATCGCGGCGCTCATGATGCCGCCGGCATGCCCTGCCCCCTCGCCAACGGGGTAGACGTTGTCGAAGCCGGCCGAGCTTCGCGCAACGGGATCGCGGGTCATGCGGAGCGGCCCGCTG
>JANNQH010000301.1:0-6839 GCA_031400655.1 Deltaproteobacteria bacterium
CTGACGCTCTTGCGCGAGAAGATGAAGCTCGTCGAGATGCCCGAGGAGATGATGGCGCGGGCGATCAACGAAGGGTTCTCGGGCGGCGAGAAGAAGCGCAACGAGATCCTCCAGATGCTGCTCCTCGATCCGACTTTCTGCATCCTCGACGAGACGGATTCGGGGCTCGACATCGACGCGCTCCGGATCGTCGCGAACGGCGTGAACCAGATGCGCTCCCCCGACCGCGCGATGCTCTTGATCACCCACTATCAGCGCCTGCTCGACTACATCGTCCCCGACCGGGTCCACGTCCTGTCCCGCGGCCGGATCGCCCGCTCGGGCGGCAAAGAGCTAGCCCTCGAGCTCGAAGAGAAGGGCTACGGCTGGATCGAAGACGAAACGGGGCAAGCGCCGTGAGCACTGCGATCGATTCGCTGCTTCGACTTCGCCAGCGATTGGCCGGCGAGGGTCCCGCCTGGCTGCAGACGCAGCGAGAGGAGGCGCGCATCGCCTTCCAGGAGGCCGGCCTTCCGACACGCCGGCTCGAAGCGTGGAAGAGCACGAATCTCGCGCCGCTGGCAGCTCTCGAGTTCGCCTGTATCGCGCCGACGGGCGCCGCAACACTCGACCCCAACCTTGCCGCATCTCTCCCACAGGGCGTTCGCGTTCGCAGTCTGGCCGAGGTGCTGCGCTCGGAGCCCGACCGGATCGCCGGGCGGCTCGGGCGCCTCGCCGATCCGAAGAAGAGCGCGCTCGTCGCCCTTCAGACGGCTTGCCTGGAAGACGGCGTCGTCGTCGAACTCGCTGCCGGAGCACGCTGCGTCGAACCGATCCGCATCCGCTTCAGCTCGAGCCCCGACGTGTACGGTCGACCGAGCGCGGCTTTTCCGAGGCTGCTCATCCTGGCCGGCGAAGACAGCGCGGTCACGGTCTTCGAGGAGTTCGTTTCGGAATCGCCGGCTCCGGGCTTCACGAATCACGTGGCGGAGATCCTGCTCGCGGCGCACGCCCGCGTCGCGTTGGTGCAGGTCCAGGCCGAGCCTGCTCCGCGCATCCACTTCTCGAGCGTGCATGCCGAGCTCGAGCGCGACGCTCACTTCGACTCCCACGTCGTGAGCCTGAGCGATGGCCTGCTCCGCAGCGAGCTCGACATCCGATTGATGGCAACCGGCGCCGAGACGGAAATGTCCGGCTTCTTCCTCGGCCGCGGTGCGGGCCACGTCGACCACTTCACGACCGTCGAGCACGCCGCCCCGCACTGCACGAGCGTCCAGGAATACCGCGGCGTCCTCGCCGACCGCGCGAAGGGCGTCTTCCGCGGGCGCGTGATCGTCCGCCCCGGCGCCCTGAAGACCGACGCGCGCCAGTCGAATCCCAATCTCCTGCTCTCCGACACGGCGAGTATCGATACGCGGCCCCAGCTCGAGATCTACGCCGACGACGTGCGCGCGAGCCACGGCGCGACGATCGGCCAACTCGACGCGGACGCGGTCTTCTTCCTGCGCGCCCGCGGTATCTCGGAGGCAGAGGCCCGCATCCTGCTCACCCACGCCTTCGCCACGACGATCGTCGACGCGATCCACGACCCCGGGCTCCGCGAAGACGTGGGACGCCGCGTCGACGAGGCGCTCGCTCGCCTCGATCCGGTGCTCGCATCGAAGACCACGACAGCGACGACACCTCCGGCAGCCAAGACGAAAACAACCAACCGCGACGGAGACCTCGCATGAGCTTTGACGTCGCCACCATCCGCAAAGACTTCCCGATCCTCAAGACGAAGATGCGCGAGCGCCCGCTCGCCTATCTCGACACGGCCGCCAGCGCCCAGAAGCCGAAGGTCGTGATCGACGCGATCTCCGATTTCTATGCGAACCACTACGCGAACATCCATCGCGGCGTCTACCACCTCTCGGCGGAGGCGACGCGGCGCTATGACGAGGTCCGCACGCGTGTCGCGAACTTCATCGGGGGCCGAGATCCGCGCGAGATCGTCTTCGTCCGCAACGCGACGGAGGCGATCAACCTCGTCGCCCGCAGCTGGGGCGATGTGCAGATTGGAAAGGGCGACGAAATCGTGGTCACCGCGATGGAGCACCACGCCAACATCGTCCCCTGGCAGATGCTCGCGACGCGCAAAGAAGCGCGCCTTCGCGTCGCCGAGATCCACGACGACGGCAGCCTCGACGTGACGCAGCTCGAAAGTCTGCTGGGGCCGCGGACGCGGCTGCTCGCCTTCACCCACGTTTCGAACGTCCTCGGCACCGTGAATCCGGTCGCAGAGATCACGGCGATGGCCCGGGCGCGGGGCATTACGACGCTGGTCGACGGGGCCCAGGGCGTGTGCCACGGCCCGGTCGACGTCGCGAGTCTCGGCTGCGATTTCTACGTCTTTTCGGGTCACAAGCTCTACGGCCCGACGGGCGCGGGCGTGCTCTACGGACGACACGCGCTGCTCGACGCGATGCCGCCCTTCCTCGGCGGCGGCGACATGATCGAGCGGGTTTCGTTCAAGGGGACGACCTACGCGCGCGCCCCGCAGCGATTCGAGGCGGGAACGCCCGACATCGCCTCCGTGATCGGCCTCGGCGCCGCGATCGGCTATCTCGAAGGAATCGGGATGGAAAACATCGCGGCCTACGAGCAGACGCTGCTCGCCTACGCGACGGAGTGTCTGTCGAAGATCCCGGGCCTGCGCATCCAGGGCACTGCGCGAGAGAAGGCCGCCGTCGTCTCTTTCGTTCTCGAAGGTGTCCATCCCCACGACATCGGGACCGTGCTCGACGGCGAGGGCATCGCGATCCGCGCCGGCCATCACTGTGCCCAACCGCTGATGGAGCGGCTGGGACTTCCGGCGACGGCCCGCGCGTCCTTTGCGTTCTACAACACCCCCGCCGAGATCGATCGCCTCGTCGTGGGGCTCGCCAAGGCCCAGCAGCTCTTTATCTGAGGACGCCCGAGGAAAGCTGAATGGATGATCTGAGAGAGCTCTACCAGGCGACGATCCTGGAACATAACAAGCAGCCGCGAAACTTCTCGAAGCTCGCGAACGCGACCCACGAAGCCGACGGCCAGAATCCGCTCTGCGGCGACGCACTGACGCTCTACGCGCGGGTCGATGCCGAGGGGCGCCTCGTGGACGTCTCGTTCCAGGGTTCGGGTTGCGCCATCTCGAAGGCGTCGGCCTCGCTCATGACCGAGCACGTGAAGGGCAAGACGATCGTGGAGGTCGAAGCCGATTTCGAACGCTTCCACGAGCTCTTGACCGCACCGCCCGGCACGTCGCCCTCGGCCGCGGGGCTCGGCAAGCTCGCCGTCTTTTCCGGGGTGCGCGAATACCCGGTGCGGGTCAAATGCGCGACGCTCGCCTGGCATGCGCTGAAGGCGGCGCTCGAGGCCAAAGGCGAGACCGCCAAGACGGAATGAAGACGGAATAACGAGCCAGGACGATGGTCAGCGAGGCGGAATCGTCATGTTGAAATGGTTTCAGGGACGTCGGGGAAACGAGGAGAGAGCGATGCACGACGAGCAGAACGCGGAAGCAAATCAGGATTCGGCCGGCGCGCTGGGCCAGGACGACGCGGGGGGGAACAAGAATCTCTCGCCCGCGATGCAGGTCCGCGACCGTGTGATCGCGGTCTTGAAGACCGTCTTCGACCCGGAGATTCCCGTCGACATCTACGAGCTGGGCCTCGTGTACGGCGTCGACGTCACGGATGACGGCGAGGTCCATGTCACGATGACGCTGACGACACCGATGTGCCCCGTCGCCGAGACGCTCCCGCCGGAAGTGGAAGATAAGGTTCGCAACGTGATCGGAGTCAAGGACGTCAATCTCGATCTCGTCTGGGATCCGCCCTGGAGCATCGACATGATGTCCGACGCGGCTCGCCTCGAACTGAACCTGATGTAGCAGGGTTGACCGGGCTCGCCGTCGCGTCGTTTCTCGCCTTCGGCGCGCTGCTCGTCCTGTTCGGAGCGAACGCAAGCGAGCTGATCAAGGCGCTCGGGATCGGCTATGCGGATCTCGGACTTTTGGGATCCTGCCTCTCGCTCGGCCTCGGCGTCGGGATCGTGCTCGCCGGACCGCTGGTCGATCGGCTGCCGCGCAGACCGCTCTTCGTCGCGGCCTGTACCTGCGTCCTCGCCGCCTGCGTCAGCCTTGGTCCAGAGACGACGTTTCGCGGCCTGCTCATCCAGGCGACGCTGATCGGCTTCGGCGCGGGCTGCTACGAAACCGTCCTCAATGCCCTCATTGTCGAAGAGTACGGGAGCGTCGCCCCGCGCCGACTGGTCTTCACCCACTCCGCCGCCACGCTCGCCGCCGCGCTGACGCCGCTCTTTTTCGACAGGCTCCGCGGCGTGACCGCGCTCGCCTGGTACGACACGTTTCGAATCGCGGGCGCCCTGCACGGCGCGTTGATCCTGGGGGCGTTATTCGTTCCCATGCACGCCGCCGGACGCCACGCGGCGGGAGCCGCGCGGTCGAGTAGTCCGGCCGGGGAGGGCCAAGGAACCGACCCGCGCAACGGCGATTCGTCCGGTGCCCAGGATCGCCTCGCCTTCGCTGCGATCTGTCTCGCCACCTTCGCCTACGTCGGCGTCGAGTCCGCGCTGACGCTCTTCGTCGCCGACCACGCGCGCACGGGTCTCGGCCTCGACGCCTCTCGCGCCGCGGGCACCATCAGCGCCTTCTGGAGCGGGCTGCTCGTCGGCCGCCTCGCTGTCGGCTTCGCCCCGCGCGCGCCGGGGGCGGGAACCACCGCCTCACTCGCCGCGATCGCCGCGGTCATCGTGCTCGGATTCGGACGCGGCTGGATCTCGCCCCCCGAGCTCGCGATGGCGGGCACGGGCTTCTTCCTCGGCGGAGTCTTCCCGGTGATGATCGGACTCGCGGGCCAGACGCTGCCACGCAAGGCGGGCCTCGCGGTCGGTCTCGCCGGCGGACTCGGCTCGCTGGGCGGCTTCGTCGTCCCGTGGATCACCGGGGAGATCGCCGGTTCCGGCGGACTCGCGAGCGCGCTCGCTGCGCTCTCGGGTTGGCTTTGTCTGCTCGTCGCGGGGGCGGCTTTCGTGCGGATCCGGCGTACGCGCTAGCGCGGGTTATCGTCCGCCCGTGCACCCCCCTACCGACCCCATCGTCGTGACCGGCGCAAACGGCCAGCTCGGCCGCGCGCTGCTGCGCGATCTTGCCTCTTCCGGCCACAACTCCGTGCGCGCCCTCGTCCGCTCCGCGCGGGCCGCCGACTCGATCAAGGCGCTCGCCCTCGACCCCGCCCCCACGATCCAGATCGTCGACTACACGAGCCCCCACGAGATGGAAGCCGCCATCGCTGGCGCCCGCTTCGTCGTCCATCTCGTGGGCATCATCAAGGAGAGCCGCGACACCCGCTATGTCGACGCGCACGAGAACACCTGCCACGCCCTCGCCCTCGCGGCTTCCCGCTCGCGCGTCGAGCGGATCGTCTATCTCTCGATCCTGGGCTCACTCGCAGATTCACCGAATCCCTGTCTCGCCTCGAAAGGCCGTGCGGAGGCGACGTTGCTCGAGGAGCGCGTCGCGGTGACGGTGCTGCGAGTGCCGATGGTGATCGGCGGGGACGACATGGCTTCTGCCTCGCTGCGGCGCCAGGCGCGGGCGCGCAGCGTGCGTCTCGTCGCCGGGGGACGGACGCTCCAGCAACCGATCGACGCGCGGGACGTTCGCCTAGCCATCCGCGCAGCGCTCGTCGTGAGCGGCGGCCGCAACCTCGTGCTCGACGCCGGGGGTCCAGAATGCCTGTCCCACCGCAGTCTCGTCCTGCGCGCTGCGCGCCATTGGCAGAACGAGCCGCGCATCCACTCGCTCCCCCTCGCCGTCGCGCGAACCGGCGTCGGGCTCGTCGATTTGCTTCTTCCGAATCCGCCGATCACCCGGGCGATGTTCGACATCCTGCAACACGACGACCGCGTCGACATCCGACCCTTCTGCGAGAAGCTCTCCATCGCGCTCACGCCCCTCGACACGACCCTCGCCGACTTCGTCGGCCCGGCCAGCCAGGCGCCGGGAGGAAGAGAACAGAGATGAGCCGAGATCGAAAAGCGATGAATCCCGATGGGCCGGCGACCGCCGATCCGAGCTCGCGCGTGCCGCGCCCCCGGGCCTGGCAACAAGCGCTGCCCTGGTTGATTACGCTCGTCTGCTTCGCCTATCTCTACACGCGGCTTGCCGGCGCTGCGGCCCGAGAGGGAACGGATCTGGTGGGCTACCTCAGCGCGATCTTCGCGCGGGTGTCCTGGTCGAGCTGGCTCATGTTGATGATCCCGTACTCGGCTTTCTTCTTCCTGATCGACTCCCTCGTCGTCTGGCGCGTCGTCTCCTGGTTCAACACGCCGATTCGTTATGCGGATATCCTCCCGATCCGCGGCTCGTCCTACATCCTCTCGATCCTCAACGAGCAGGTCGGCAAGGGCGCGATGGGCCTCTACCTGAACCGGCGCTACGGGGTGCCGGCCTGGGAAGTCGGCTCGAGCATGATCTTCATCATGTTCTGCGAGTTCTACTACCTGCTTGCCTGGGCGACGGCGGGCTACCTGCTCCGCGGCGACGATCTGCCCGAGGTCTTCGGCTTGATCCCCTGGCTTGCCGCAGCCGCGAGCACGTTCCTCGCGCTCTGGATCCTGTTTTTCCGCGGCCCACTCGGGCGCGGCACTGCGCTCCGCGAGCGTCCGCTCTTCAAGAGCTTCCGCGAATCCGGGCTCCAGCGATACCTGACGATCATGGTCCTGCGTTCACCGGCAATGCTCGTGGCGGTCTTCGTCTACAAACACGCCCTCGGGCTCTTCGGCGTCGAAGCGAGCTATGCCCAGATGCTGGGCTA
>JANNQH010000302.1:0-2979 GCA_031400655.1 Deltaproteobacteria bacterium
CGCGGCCTGGCCCACACCCGAGAGCAGCGTCCGGTGACCGGCCGCGCGCACGCGCTCGCTCGTGACCCGGGCGGCCTGCACGATCATCTCCTCGATGGGTCCTGCGCCGGGTCCGGCGTCGAAGAGCGCGTCGAGCGCCGCCCCGTGTGACTCGAGCTCCTCGCGCCAGGTCTCCGGACCGGCGAGGCGCTCGAGCTCGGCGAGTCGCGCAGGTCCGACGGCGGCGAGATAGCCCGCGTGGTCGCGAGGCTCGAGGATCCATCGCCGCAGCCAGTCCGCATAACGCTCGAGCGATTCCTGGGCCTCGCGGTGCTCGCGCATACGGGCGTAGTCGTTGGCGTAAGCGCACAGCTCCGGCACGCCCGCGGCGTAGTTGCCATAGGGATGAGAGCCGTAGGGCGCCTCACAGACCGCGAGCACGCGATCGGCGGGGATGCGCACGAGGTGCGCGTGGCGCCGCACGAAATCGCTGTCGACGATCCGGTGGACCGTCACGATCACGCCCTCCCGCGCGGCGAGGGCCCCATAGACGTTCTCCTGATGGGGCGGAAAGCAGATCGCGTTGCCGGCGCGGTCCGCCGCCCAGGCGTGCACGAATGCGAGGTCGGGCCGCAGCGCGCGGATCACCGCCTGCCGGCGCCCGGGCTCGAAGGGATCCTCGATCTCGCGATAGACGCCCTGCGCTTCGAGCTCGACCGCCATGTCGCTGCCGATGAGCGACCGCGTCGTCGTGAACGGAACACCCTGGGCGCCGGCGAAGAGCCGCTGCGAGAGCGTCAACATCGTCCAGTGCTCGAACGCGCAGGATCCCGACTCGAGGGCGCGCGCCACGACGGGACTGGGGCCGGGGGTCGGGTAGCCCTCGCCCGCGTAGGAGACGATCGCCCGCTCGAGCAGCCCCGCGCCCAGCAGCTGGAGGTAGTTGCCCGAGAGCGACGAGGACACGAAGGTGAAGCGCGGATGCTTGCCGTGGAATTGACGGATCAGCTCGTGCAGGGCGGCCACGGGTCGCGCCTGCAGGCTCACGGGATTGAGGCACATGCCGGGCCGGACGAATCGGCGGATCGCGTCGGCGAGCGGCATGCGTTTGTCGGCGTGCGGCGCGTGCACCGGTCCGATCCGATCGCGAACGATTTGACGCCAGTCGCTCATGAATCCCCTCGTTGGTCCATTCGCTCTGCGCGTTTCTGGGAGCGCCGGAGCTTGCCCGCGTCGTCGCGCAGCGGCTCGCCCACGAACTCGAGGCTGCGCGGAATCTTATAGCGGGCCACCGATGCGGCGAGATGCGCGCGCAGCGAGACCTCGAGGCCCGGGTCGGCCTGCACGATCGCGTGGATCCGCTGGCCGAGATCCTCGTCCGGCAGCCCGATCACGCAACTCGATCCGACCCCCGGATGAGCATCGAGCACGGCCTCGATCTCTGCCGGATAGACGTTCTCGCCGCCCGTCACGATCATGTCCGTTCGGCGATCGACGAGATAGAGAAAGCCCTCGCGGTCGACGTAGCCGACGTCGCCCAGGGTCTCCCAGCCGTCGTCGGTCGCCCGGGCGGTGGCGCCGACATAACGATAGGTGGAGCCTTGACCACCGGGCGGCAGGAAGTACACGTCGCCGATCTCGCCGGGCGGGAGCTCGCTGCCTTTCTCGCCCCGATCCTCGCCCACGATGCGAACCCGGCGGCCGCCGGTGGGACGTCCGACGGAGCCGGGATGCGCGAGCCACTCGCGACCGGAGATCAGCGTGCCGCCGATGCGCTCGGTCCCGCCGTAGGCCTCGAACATCCGATCGGGACCGATCCAATCGATCCAGGCCCTCATCAGCCAGCCGGCGCAGGGGGCTCCGCTCGACACGACCCGCTCGAGGGACGAGAGGTCGTAGCGCGACTTCACTTCCGCCGGCAGCCGCCAGATGCGATGCAGCATCGTCGGCACGAGGTTCACCCACTGCACGCGGTGCGCCTCGATCAGGCGCAGGACCTCTTCGGGCTCGAAGCGGCTCATCAGGACGACGAGCCCCCCGCGCATCAAACATTCCCGGGCGTTCAGGAATGGGCCGGTGTGGAAGAGCGGACCTGGGATCAGGACGACGACCTGGGCCGCCATGCCGTAGTGGGCCGCCTCGGGGTCGAAGCGCGCGGGCTGCGCGTCGAAGATCAGCTTCGGCCTGCCCGAGCTCCCGCCCGATGCGATCGCGTGCGCGTGGGGCGAGGTCCGGTCGGGCAGCGGCTCGGCGGATTTCGCTGCGTCCACGTTCTCGTCCACATTCGCGTCCGCGAGGACCAGCCGATCCGGGTATCGCTCCGCGGGCACCCCGACGATCAGCCGGGGATCGGCGAGCTCGACGATCGCGCGCTGCTCGCTCTCCGGCAGGCGATGGGAGAGCGGAATCGGCACGGCGCCCAGCTTCCAGGCCGCGAGCACGCACTCGAAGCAGGCGATGCTATTCGGAAGCGCGATCGCGACACCATCGCCCTCCCCCACGCCGAGCTCACGCCACGCCCGGGCGCGCGCATCCGCTGCGTGCTCGAGCCCCGCCCGGGTCGCGACCTGCCCGTCGCAGACGATCGCCGGCCGCGTCGGAGCGGCGCCGACGAGCTGACGATAGGCGGCGGGCAACGAGAGGACCGACACGGCTTGCGCTACTCCGGCTGCAGGATCGAGCGCGCCCGAGCACGCCCGGCAGGCTCACCTTCATCGACGACGTGCGGGGCAGCCGATGGACACCGCGGCGCCCCCCGGCAGCCCAGGTCGAGGCTTCCCGACCGTCGAGATTAGATTAACCTGGGTCCGATGAATCAAAACGTCTACATCCACGAATTCATCGACATCCGCGGCCCGGCGCGCGCCCGCTACATGCACCACATGACGGCGAACTGGAGCCCGATCGGCCAGCGCGAGCGCAACCAGAAATGCTTCGGCGTCTGGGGCACCGTCGGCAGCACCGGCCGCTGGCCCGAGGTCGTGAACCTCTGGGAGGAGG
>JANNQH010000303.1:0-8514 GCA_031400655.1 Deltaproteobacteria bacterium
GTCGAACCGCGCGCAGCGGCGGAGATCCTCGAGGAGCTCTCGAGCGACGACCGGGCCGATGTCCTGGGCGAGGTCTTCGAGGACGATCGCCAGGCGATCCTCGACGTCTCCGAGGTCGAGACGGCCCGCGAGGTACGCGCCCTCCTCGCTCATGACGCGGATACCGCGGGCGGCCTGATGCGCACGGAGTACGTGTCGCTCGTGAGCGGCCAGACGGTGTCGGCGGCGATCGATCAGATCCGGGGTTCGGCCGACGCCTACGCGGGTTATGCGATCCAGTATCTCTACGCAGTCGACGCACGGGGACGCCTCGAGGGCGTCGTCCCGCTGCGGGCGCTCCTGCTCGCGCGGGGGGATGCGCGGCTCGCCGATCTGATGGTGCGCGAGCCGGTGGTGTTCCGGGTCGACGATCCGCTCGAGACGCTCGGGCAGGTGTTTCGCAAGCAGGGATTCCTGGGGGCGCCCGTCATCGACCTCGACGGGCTGCTCGTCGGCGTCGTCGAGCGGACGGCGATCGACGACGCGGCGATCGACGTGGCCGAGGCGGATCACATGAAATCCCTCGGCATCGCGAGCGGCGAGGAGCTGCGCTCGATGCCGTCCTTCGAGCGTTCGAAGCGACGGCTTGCCTGGCTCTCGGTCAATATCGTCCTCAATCTCCTCGGGGCGAGCGTGATCGCCGCCTATCAGGAGACGATCCATGCGGCGATCGCGCTGGCCGTCTTCCTGCCGATCATCTCGGACATGAGCGGGAATTCGGGGAATCAGGCGGTGGCGGTGAGCCTGCGCGAGCTCTCGCTCGGGGTCGTACGGCCGAGCGAGATCGCGCATGTGCTTCGGAAGGAGGCCTATGTGGGTATCCTGAACGGGTTGGCGCTGGGAAGCCTGCTCGCGCTGCTGGCTTATCTCTGGCAGGGGAGCCCGACACTCGGCGCGGTCGTCGGGCTGGCCCTGGCCGTCAATACCCTGCTGGCCGTTTCGATCGGCGGGACGACGCCGCTCCTGATCAAGCGCATGGGCTGGGATCCGGCTCTCGCCTCGGGTCCGATCCTCACCACCCTGACGGACGTGTGCGGGTTCACCCTGACCCTCCAGCTCGCGACGAAGCTGCTGGTCTGAACGGGGGGTCGGACGGGGTCCTCGAGCATTGCGCCCGGGCGGGGGAGCACCGATCTTCCGACTTTCACGAAACCGCCGCGAGTAGCCCCCCTGCGATGACCCAGGTCTTCCTCGAGCTCGATCACGAGCGACCCGAGCGTCTCTCTCCCGAGCGGGGGGAGGCCGTGTGCTTCAGCACGAAGGCCTACGACAAGACGTCCGGGAACGAGGACGCGGCGCTCTTCTGCGAGCTGCCGGGGGCGGTGACCGTGCTCGCCGTTGCCGATGGGGTGGGCGGGCTCCCGGCCGGGGCCGAGGCGGCGGCGACCGCGATCGGCGCGGTCCGGCGCGCGATCGAACGAGCCGTCGTGCGAGCGGCCGATCGCGTCGCCGACCGGGAAGAGGGCGATATCCTGCGCTCGGCCATCTTCGACGCGTTCGAGGACGCGAACGCGAAGCTGCTCGAACAGGGCGTCGGCGCCGGGACGACGCTCGTCGTCGTCGAAGTCCGCGGCGGGACCGCACGCACCTATCACGCGGGTGATTCCGGGGCGCTGCTCGTAGGCCAGCGCGGACGTGTCCGCTTCGAGACGATCCCGCACTCGCCCGTCGGTTACGGTGTCGCAGCCGGAATGCTCGAGCCCTCCGAAACCCACCACCACAACGAACGTCATCTGCTCTCGAACTGCGTCGGCTCCCGCGAGATGCGCGTCGAGATCGGCGCCCCGGTCCCGATGGCCGCGCGGGACACGCTGCTGCTCGCAACGGATGGTGTGCTCGAGAACATCGAACGTCGCAACCTGATCGACCAGATCCGAAGCGGGTCGCTGTTGCAAGCGGCGACCGATCTGCAGGCTCGACTTCGCCTCACGATGGCGGGCGTCGACCCGAAGCTCCCGGCCCATCCCGACGACGCGACGGCCTTGCTCTTCCGCACCTGCACCGACCGTCTGCGGGGGCCCGTCGAAATCCGCCTCCAGGCGAGCCTGCTCCCCTCGCCCGGATCGCGCGCCGGCGAACGCGGAGTGCGCCGATGACCCAGCCGCTTCGGACGGGCGCCCGCCTCGGCAAGTACCGCCTCGAGCGCAAGCTCGGCGAAGGCGGCTCCGCCGTCGTCTGGCAGGCTCGCGACACCGTCGAGGGTCGCCGTGTCGCGATCAAGGTCGTGCTCGACTCGGTCATCACCGAATGGGGCCGCGCGGCGGTCGAAGGCGAGGCCCGCGTCGCCGCCCAGCTCGACCACCCGCGCATCGCCGGCATCCGCAACGCCGACTGGATCGACAGCCATTTCGTGATGGTCACCGAAATCGCACGCAAGAGCCTCGACGAGTACCCCGGCGCCCGGCGCTCGCCGGACCTCGCGCTCTCGATCCTCTCCGACGTCGCAGAAGGCCTCGCCTACGCCCACGAACGGGGCCTGCTCCACCGCGACATCAAGCCCGCCAACATCTTTCTCTACGAAGGCCGACGAGCGAAGCTAGGCGACTTCGGTACCGCGCGACTCGCCCCCGCCGCGACCCGCGTGCTGACCGAGGTCGGCACCTTCGGCTACATGGCGCCCGAGCAGGCCTACGGCCGTCCGCGCTTCGCCTCCGACGTCTTCAGCCTGGCGCTCACCGCCTACGAGCTATGGGCCGGTGCGCTCCCGGGCTGGCCCTTCGAGTGGCCCCTCGAAGGCTCGCAGCGATTCATGCTGCGCTGTCCGGTGCGCGTGCAACCCGTGATCCGCCGCGCACTGACACTCGACCTGCGCAAGCGCTGGACCGACGCGGTCGAGTTCCGTGAGGCGCTCACGAAGGCGATCGAATCGACCGCCTCCGACCGCGCGCGCTCGAAGAAGAAGAACGGGAGCACTGCGCGCACGACCCGCAAGACCGGGCCGCCCCCCGATCCCTTCGTGCTCGAGACCGAGTGGTTCCGCAAGCGTTTCGGGCGCGCGCTGCAGGCGTCCTATGCCTGTCATGCCTGCGACGGGCCGATCTCGGAGTCGATGAGCCATTGCCCCTGGTGCGGGACGATGCGCAATTCCTTCGCCCAGGTGACGCGCTTTCCGCTCGTGTGTCCGAGCTGCGAGCGGGGCGTCCGGCCGGAGTGGCGCGCGTGCCCGACCTGCAGTCGCGGGCGCTTCCAGGGAAGCGGAAAACCAATCCCGCGCGGACCCCAGACGGAGCGCAGCTGTCGACGTCCGGGTTGCGGCGCGCCGATCGATCGTTTCATGCGCTACTGCCCGGCCTGCAAGCAGAAGGTGGCGCGGCCGTGGAAGGTCGAGGGACTCGATCCCTGCGAGCGCTGTCGCTGGCCGATGGCGACGCGCTGGCGGTTCTGCGCCTGGTGCGGGAAGAAGAATTCCGCCGCCATGCAGGTCTCGATCGGTCGACGTCGGCGCGCGCGTGGCAAAACCTGATTCCTATGGCATGGGCCATCTCCGCGCCGTCGTGGCCTGCATCCTCGCGCTCCTCACCGGCCTCGCGCTGGTCACCCTCCTTTCCCTCGCGTCGGCGCCTGCGCTCGCCGACGAGAGCCGCACCGCTTCCCTCGACCAGGGTCGCGAGTGGCAGATCGGCAAGCTGACGTTCGCGGGCAACCACGCCCTCTCGAGCTCCGATCTCCGGCGCGTGATCGAAACGCAACCCCGCAACCGCCTCACCTTCTGGCGCGCGCGGCCGACCTTCGACCTCATCGTCCTCGAGCGCGACATCGAGCGCGTGCTGCGACTCTACGAGTCCGAGGGCTTCTACGAGGCGAAAGTCGATTGGCAGCTCACATCCAGACAGACTGCGAAGGCGGAGATCCTCTCCATTGCGATCCGGGTTGAGGAGGGGCCGCATGTCTTCGTCACCGCGATCGAGATCGACCCGCCCGACCCCACGCTGACACCGGGCATCGACCCTGCCGCCGAATCCGTGACCGGCGAGGCAACGCGCAGGCACTGGGCGCTCGCGGTCGGTGACCCTTTTCGCGAGGCTGACTATCAGCTGCTCGAGGTCCAGCTGCGCGCGGCCTGGCTCGATCGCGGCCACGCCGGGGTGACGACGAAGCGCTCCGCCCGAATCCGCCCGGACCGCGAGGGCGTGGACCTCCGCTTCGAGATCACGCCGGGGCCACCCGCGCGCTTCGGCCCGATCACGATCGAAGGACTCGAAAAAGTCCACAGCCGGCTCGTGACGCGCGAGCTGACCTTCGAGGCCGAAGACCGCTTCTCCCTCAGCCGGATCGAGGAGTCCAAGCGCCGGCTCCAGCGCCTCGACCTCTTCACCTCGGTCGAATTCGCCTGGAAGAGCGACCCCGCGAATCCCGAGCTGGCACCCATCGAGATCGTGCTGCGCGAGAGGAAGCCGCGCGAGCTTCGAATCGGCGCGGGCTACAGCACGGAGGAGCGTGCCCGCGCCCACGTCCGCTGGCAGCACCGGAACTGGCTCGGCGGCGGGCGGCGACTGCTGATGGCCGGCCGTTATTCGAACCTCGTCCGCTCGGCCCAGGTCTCGTTCGCCCAGCCCCATTTCTTCGACCGCAACAATCGCGGCCTCTTCGAGTTCACGCTGTTCCAGGAAGACGAGCCCAACTTCACCCGCAATTCGATCCAGGGCGTGCCCGGCTTCGAGCGCGCGTTCACCCCGAAGCTGACGGGCATCGCCGGCCTTCGCGTCGACACCGCGGAGGTTCGAGACGTCGAGGAAGAGGTGAAGCAGCGGATCGGGGGCGTGCGCGACGAAGGCATGGTGATCGGTCCGCGCGTCAGTCTGCGCTGGACACCGATCGACGACCTGGCCCGGCCGCGCAACGGACTCATCGCGGGCTTCGATGCCCAGTACTCGACGCGAAAAATTGGCGCGACCTACGACTTCGTTCGCCTGGTCGGGGAAGTTTCGGTGTTCAAGTCGGTCCTCGACTACGCGGTCGTGGCGGGGCGGCTCAAGCTGGGCGCGGCCGAGGCCTTCGGCGACGAGGAGCGGCTTCCGATCTTCGAGCGCCTCTACGCCGGCGGCGCGGGCAGTGTGCGTGGCTATCGGCGACATCAGCTCGGGCCGACTGCAACCAACGGCAATCCGCTCGGTGGCCGCTCGCTGATCGAGGGGTCGATCGAGACGCGCATCCCGGTCTGGCGCCAGATCGGCGCCGTCGCCTTCCTCGACTTCGGGCAGGTCTCTCTGCATCGCTACGACTTCGTCCCCAACGATCTCCGGTTCGCCGCCGGGCCGGGCCTCAGCTATTCGACGCCGATCGGGCCGATCAGTCTCTTTGCCGGCTTTCCGATCAATCGCCAATCCGGCGAGCCATCCTGGCAGATGCATTTCAACATCGGATTCTTCTTCTGATGCTGAAGAAGCTCTTTCGCAGCCTCGTGGGCGGAATCGCGCGGATCGTCGGTGCGCTCTTGCTGCTGGCCTTGATCCTGCCCGTCGCGCTGATCCTCTACACGACGACTGATGATTTCCGGGCGCGACTGCTTGCGTATGCCGTGCCCGAGCTCGACGGACGGATGGCCGGCGATCTCACGGTCGAAGGCCTCGAAGGCTCGCCCCTGCGAGCTCTTCGACTGAAGAACGTGGCCCTCGCGTGGCACGGCGAAGAGATCGCCCGGATCTCGACTGCCGGGATCGCGCTCGATTGGTCTGCGCTGCTCGCCGGCCAGTGGCGCATCGCGCAGATCGAGCTCGAAGAGCCGCAGATCGTGTTCAGGGAGCACGCTTCCCTCGGCTGGGATTGGCGCGAAGCCCTCGCCCCCCTGATCCCGGCCCCCGACGATCCCCGGCCAGCGCGACCCGAGCCTTTGCCCGTCGTGATCGAGGGCCTCGCGCTCGCGCACGCGACGCTGCGCATCGAAGCCGAGGGCCGCCCGCCCATCGAGCTCTCCGGGATCGATCTGCGCGGACGCATCGACTTTGCTGAAAAGCAGATCGCGGTCGAGCACGCATCGCTCACCACCGGCGAGTCTCGCTTCGTGGGCACCGGCGAAGTCTCCTTCAAGGGCCACTACGATTTCGACATCGAGATCGAAGCGCTTCATCCCAACGACCTCGCGCGCCTCTCCCCGGCCCTCGCCGAATCCCTCGCCTTTCTCGCGCCCGCTCGCGGCCACCTGAGCCTGGTCGGCGAGCGGGACCAGATCGGCGCAATCGGCCAGCTCGACTGGCCCGATGCGAAGCTTGTGTTCGACGTCCGCGGCCAGCCCGACCGCCTGACGCTGCCGGACGTGACGATCAGCGCCCGCCTCGAGGTCCGCGAGCTCTCCCGCGTCGCACCACGCCTGCCGCTCTCGGGTCGACTCGATGCCAGTCTCGAGCTCGCTCGCGGCGAGGGCCCCTTCACGGCCATCCTTCACCAGGCTCCGAACGGCGAGCTCGCCGCCGAAGGCACGCTGTCCCTGATCGAAGTCCCCGAGACGACGCTTCGCTTCGCCGCCCGGCAGTTCGACCTCGCTCGCGCGGTCTCCGGACACCCCGAGTGGGCGGGCTCGCTGACCGGCAAGGGCAGTCTCGCCGCCCGCGGCCGCGACCGCGCTTCGCTCGCCGCCGAAGTCGCGCTCACGCTCGACGAATCGCGCGTCGGCGCGCTGCAGATCCGCCAAGCTGCCCTGCGCGCAAAGCTCGCGGGCGATTCGATCGAGCTCGCCGAGCTCGACGTCACGAGTCCGATCGGACGCGCGCGCGTGCACGGCCGGTTCTCGACCGATCGGAAGGGGCCGATGGCCCTGAAAGCTCAACTCGACGTCGACGACCTCACACCGCTCTTCGCCCTCGCCCGCCGCGAAGGTCGGGGCTCCCTCCACGCCCGCATCGATCTCGAGGGCCGAGTCGAGAAGGCAAGCGTCGCGAGCGAAATCGCGCTCGCCAATTTCCGCCTCGACGGCCTCGCGATCGAGCAGACGCGCCTCACTTTCCGGGCGCACGGGGCGCTCGGCCCCGAGCTCGACGCCCTGGTCAAATCGGTGCAGCTCGAGACGGCCGTGGGCGAGTGGCGTCTCGAAGAGCCCACTCGCCTGCGCGCCTCCCGCGACTTCTTCTCATGGAAATCGGCGCGCTTCGCGAACGGCGACGCGCGACTCGCGCTCGACGGCCAGCTCGGCCGCCGCGGGCGCCAGGACTTCACGCTCGAAGGCCGCGCGCTGCCGATCGCCGCCTGGGCGCGTTTGTTCCCCGACCATGTTCCGCAAGATCTCCTCTCCCACGGTCTGCTCGACTTCGACCTCGCCGTCGGCGGAACCGCCGCCGCTCCGACGCTCGAGCTCGAGCTCGAGCCCCGGGATCTCGTGCTCTCGGAGAAGCCGATCGACGAAGTCGCGGCAACCCTGCGATTCGGCGCGCGCATGGCCCGCGCCGGATTGTCCGCCACCGCCGCGCCGGCACTGCGCCTCGACGCCGCGGCAGAGCTCCCCTTCGAGCTTGCCTGGCAGGATTCCTTCGTGGCTCGGCCAACGGGGCCACTCTCGGCGCGCGCCGATTGTGAGGCCAACGACCTCTCGATCCTCGAGCCCTTCGTCGCGCGCAATGTCGAAGCGCTGGGCGGGCGGGCGCGCTGCCATCTCGAGCTCACCGGCCCCCTCGATGCGCTCCAGCCCGGCGGCGAGATCACGCTCCACGACCTCACGGCTCGCCCCCGTCGATCGGGCGTCACCATCGTCGAAGGTGAGCTCGCCGTCGAGCTGGAAGCCGATCGCTTTCATCTGCGACGCGCGAGCGCCACCGTCGCCGGTCACGAGAAGACCGCGCGCTTCCGCGCCGAGGGCGACGGCCCGCTCCCGGCATTCCTCACTCGCTTCACCCACCCGACCCGCGCTTCCGAGCTCGCCTCGCCCCCGCTCCAGTCCGCCGAATACACGACGAAGATCGAGCTCGAACGCTGGCCGCTCGTCTACACGACCCGCGATCAGCTGATCGCATCCGGTGTGCTGCAAGCCCGGGGCTCCTTCGAGGCCCCGTACGTCGAGGGCAAGGTCGGAATCGACGAGGGGACGCTGCGCCCGAACCTCACCTTCCTGACGAGCGGACCCCCTCCCCGCGACACGACGATCGAGCTCGAGCCCGACGATCTGGATGCGAATGGCGTGACTGGAGCGTCTGGAGCGGGGAGTGGACGCGGCGCGCCCGCGCGGGGCCCGAGTCTGCTCGCGAGCTTCGACGCCCTCGAGCTGGCGGTCGACGTCGACCTCGGCCGCGACCTCTGGATCAAGCACGAGCAGGCCGAGGTCCTGCTCGAGGGTCGGGTCGAGGCGCGCAAGCAGCGAGGCAAGCCCATCACGCTCGACGGTCGCATCGAAGCACAGCGAGGCTTCGCGGATCTCCAGGGCCGCCGCTTCCGCTTGATCGAAGGAAATCTCGAGCTGGTGGCCGGGGCGAAGATCGATCCGATCCTCGACGTGCTGGCCCGCTACAAAGCCCGGGCGTATCTCATCGATGCGAGGCTCACGGGCACGGC
>JANNQH010000304.1:0-2232 GCA_031400655.1 Deltaproteobacteria bacterium
CAGACCGGACTGCCGGCAGCCATCCCCGCGAAGGCACTCCTCGAACCGGCGACCACGATCTACTTCGGTGGCGACATCCTCACGATGGATGGCGACGCGCCGGCCTACGCAGAGGCCGTTGCCGTGAGAGACGGATGGATCCGCTTCGTGGGCGCGAAGGCTGACGCGATGAAGCTCCAGGGAACCGGCACCGAGCTGATCGACCTGCAGGGAAAGACGCTGATGCCGGGATTCATCGATCCGCATCTTCACCCGATCCTGGGCGCCATCATCCTCAACACCGAATTCGCTTCGCCGTTCGATTGGGTATTTCCATGGGGTGAAGCGAATGCTGTGCGCGGCGACAAGGCATTTCTCGCCAAGGTCACGGCGTACAGCGACGCACTCCGCGATCCCACAGAGCCGCTCGTCGTGTGGGGGTACATGGAGCCGTTTCATGGCCCGATGTCGCGCAAGGCACTCGACGGGATCTCGACGACGCGGCCGATCATGGTCTGGCAGTACTCGGCGCACGAGATGTACTTCAACACAGCGGCACTCAGCTTGTACGAGCTCACCGATGTCGCAGCCAGGGGAAATAGCCAGATCGACTGGAAGCTCGGTCGATATTGGGAATCAGGCTTCTTCACCGCAGCGCTCCCGAAGCTGGCACCGTCGATGATGGACAGAAAGGCGATGCAGGCGGGTCTCGAGCGGTTTCGGGCCCTGACTCATCAGGGAGGCGTCACGACCGTCGGCGACATGGCCACGGGTAGCTCGGGCGACATCGAAAGCGATCTCGCGTCGATGTCGATGGCGCTGGAGAACGCCGCGACGCCCTTTCGCGTACAGCTGACGCCGGACCTCAACACGCTGGGCCGGCAGATGGGCGATGGCGACGAAGTCGTCGCCTTCGTGAAGGACCTGCCGAAACACGACTCACCCCACCTCGCCTTCGGCGGCAGCATCAAGCTCTTTTCGGACGGCGCGTTTTTTGGCCAGGCGATGCAGCTTCTCCCTCCGGGCTACAAGGATGGGCACCCCGGCGAGTGGATCATGCAGCCCAAGCGACTGCGCAAGACGATGAAGTTGTGGTGGGACCAGGGCTACACGATCCACATCCACTGCAATGGCAGCCAAGGTCTGAGCGTGATTCTCGATGCGTTGGAGACGCTGCAGCAGGAGAACCCGCGCAAGGACCATCGCCTGACCATCGAGCATTTCGGGGTCTCGACCGCGGAACAGGCAAAGCGCATTGCGGCCCTCGGTGCCGTCGTATCGGCCAATCCGTACTACATGTACTCGATGGCGGACCAATATGCGGCGGGCAACCTCGGTCCGGAGCGGGCGTCCGAAATCGTGCGTGCGGGCTCGCTGGTGGAAAACAAGATTCCCTTCGCGTTCCATTCCGACTTCACGATGGCGCCGGTCCAGCCTCTCCTGCTCGCCTGGATCGCCGTCAATCGACTGACCGCCGAGGGTCGCGTCATGGGCACGGATCAGAAGATTCCGGTCTACCGCGCGCTGCAGGCGATCACGTCAAACGCGGCGTACATCCTGCGCCTCGAGGACCAGCTGGGCAGCATCGCGCCAAACAGGAAGGCCGATTTCGTGGTTCTCGAGGAGAACCCGATGAAGGTCGACCCGATGAAGATCAAGGACGTTCGCGTGCTCGGAACGGTTTTCGAGGGGAAGTCGTATCCAATTCAGTGAGACCGACGTGTGTCGCCCTCACTCGGGCGACGCGACCTCGACCGCGAGCCCTTCGGAGAGCTCGCCCTCGGCCCGGATCACCACGGCCTCGCCGCCGAGCAGTCCCTCGCGCACGACGACCTGATCGCCCTGCTCGCCTCCGAGCGCGACGACCTGCTTGCGCAGTCGCCCCTCCGTGACGAGCCAGACCGATCCGTCTTCGCGCACGGCCGCGCGTGGGATCGTGACGACTGCGACGGGCGGTGCCCCTTCCGGCCGCTTCTCGACGTCGGCCAGGAACGAGATCCGCACGCTCGAATCCGGCCGCAGCGTCTCGTCGCGCTCGAGCAACCGGACCTCGACCTTGAGCGTGCCCTTCTGGCGATTGATCTGCGGGTAGAGCTTCACGACTTCCGCCGGATAACGCTTGTCCGGGAAGGCGTCGGGCGTCACCTCGGCGCGCTGCCCGAGCCGAACCTTCCCGAGATCGAGCTCGTTGACATCGACCTCGGCCCGCAGGTCCGAGAGATCCGCCATGCGGATCAGATCGCCGGAGCCGGC
>JANNQH010000305.1:0-10643 GCA_031400655.1 Deltaproteobacteria bacterium
TCCTCGAGACGTTTCGCGAGCTGATGCGCGTGCTCTACCGCGGGCTCGAGGCCCGGCACGATTTCTCGGCCAAGTTCTTGCTCTCGGAAGAGGACTTCCTGAAGGGCGTCATGCGCAACTTCCGCCAGGGTCCCTGAGCGGTCCTGGCAGATGGCACGTCGGCTTCAGCCGGCGGCCGTGTGATTGACACTCCAGTCGTCGCACCTTATCGTCGGTCCGCCACCCCCGGGTAGTTCGTCCCGAACGCGTCCGCCGGAACCCCACCCGTGGTCCGTACGGAAGGTCGATTCCCGCGCATGCCTAATTCGACGTCCTCCTCGAAACCTCGTCCGCCGAGAGCGATCCACGAGTCGAAGCCGGCTCCCGGTCTCTCGCCCATCTCCGAGGCGATCGCCGACATCGCGGCGGGCAAGATGGTGATCCTGGTCGACGACGAGGACCGCGAGAACGAGGGCGACCTCTGCATGGCCGCCGACAAGGTCACGCCCGAGGCCATCAATTTCATGGCGAAGTTCGGGCGCGGGCTGATCTGTCTCTCCCTCGAAGAAGAGCAGCTCGACAAGCTCCATCTCGGAATGATGGTGCCCGACTACGAGAACTCGACGCCGTTCGGCACCGCCTTCACGGTTTCGATCGAAGCTCGTGAAGGCGTGACCACCGGCATCTCCGCCGCCGACCGCGCGCGCACGATCCAGGTCGCCGCCGCCGCAGAGGCGAAGCCGACGGACATCGTTCGCCCCGGCCACGTCTTCCCGCTGCGCGCGCGCAAGGGCGGCGTGCTGCGCCGAGTCGGTCAGACGGAGGGCTCCGTCGATCTGGCGCGCCTCGCCGACTGCCGACCGGCTGGCGTCATCTGCGAGATCATGAACGACGACGGCACGATGGCACGGCTTCCCGATCTGATCGTCTTCGCCCGCGAGCACGGTCTCAAGATCGTGACGATCAAGGACCTCGTGTCCTATCGCCTGCGCAACGAGCGCCTCGTCCACCGCGCCGCGACAGCCAGGCTCCCGACCCGCTTCGGCGAGTTCCAGGCGATCGTCTTCGAGAACGACATCGATTTCGTCGATCACATGGCCCTCGTGCTCGGCAACATCGATTCCGACGAGCCGATCCTGATCCGCGTCCACAGCGAGTGCCTCACGGGCGACGCCTTCGGCTCGCTGCGCTGCGATTGCGGCGAGCAACTCGACGCCGCCATGCGGATGATCGCGGAAGAGGGCTCCGGCATCGTCCTCTACATGCGCCAGGAAGGTCGCGGGATCGGTCTCAAGAACAAGATCAAGGCCTACGAGCTCCAGGACCGGGAAGGTCTTGATACGGTCGAGGCGAACAACCGGCTGGGATTCGGTGCGGACCTGCGGGACTACGGGGTCGGTGCCCAGATTCTCGCGGATCTCGGGGTCTTGAAGATCCGGATCCTGACAAACAATCCGGGCAAGCGAGCCGGCATCAGCGGCTACGGCGTCGAGATCGTGGAGCGCGTCCCGCTCGAGATCGAGCCGAACGCGAACAACCTGGAATATCTGCGCACGAAGAAGGAAAAGCTCGGCCACGTGCTGCATTTGATGTCCTGAGGGCCATTTTCTGAGAGCTTTTTAGAGAGCAACGGCAGGCGAAGCGGATCGAGGAGAGTCATGTTCAAGTCCGTACAAGATGTGATCGAGCAGCTGGGCGACCAGGACTACATCTGTGACAAGAAGATCGCGACGGTCGTCTTCCTGGCGCAGCAGCTCGGCAAGCCGGTGCTCGTGGAAGGGCCCGCCGGCGTGGGCAAGACGGAGCTCGCGAAGGTCGTGTCGAAGGCGCTCGGCCGGAACATGATCCGGCTCCAGTGTTACGAGGGGCTCGACGAGGCGAAGGCCCTCTACGAGTGGGAGTACTCGAAGCAGCTCCTCTACACCCAGATCCTGAAGGACAAGGTGGCCGAGACCCTCGCGGGCACGCAGACGCTCGCAGAGGCTGCCGAACGCGTGGGCGCTCAGGATTCGGTCTTCTTCTCGAGCCGCTTCATCGTGCCGCGGCCGCTCATGCAGGCGATCACGTCGGAGACGCCGACGCTGCTCTTGATCGACGAGGTCGACAAGTCCGATCCCGAGTTCGAGGCATTCCTGCTCGAGATCCTGTCGGATTTCCAGGTGACGATCCCCGAGATCGGGACGATCGTGGCGAAGACCCATCCGCTCGTCTTCCTCACCTCGAACGATGCGCGGGAGATGAGCGACGCGCTGAAGCGACGCTGTCTCCATCTCTGGATCAACTACCCGAGCGAGGAGCTCGAGATCCGGATCCTCGACCGCAAGGTGCCGAACATCGACAAGCGGCTGGCGGAGGAGGTGGTTCAGCTCATGAATCGCATCCGCGCCCTGGACCTCAAGAAGACGCCCTCGATCTCGGAGACACTCGACTGGGCGCGAGCGCTGCTCGCCCTCAACGCCGACGAGCTCGAGGATCAGATCGTCTCCGATACCTTGAACGTGATCCTCAAGTACGAAGGTGACGTCGAGAAGGCCCAGAACGAGCTCGCGAAGCTGATCAAGAAGAAGACGGCCGAACAGGCCGCCGAGAAGCCGCAGCTCGCCCCGGCCCCCGCCGCCGCCGTCAAGAAGGGAATCCTGCACTGACCCGGCAGAGAGTCTGAGCATGCAGAAGAAGGTCATCGCGTTCACCAACCTGCTCCGCAAAAGCGGGATCCGCGTGTCCGTCGCCGAAGCCATCGACGCGTTCAACGCGCTCGACGAGCTCTCTCTCGACGACCGCGAGATCTTCTGCGACGCGCTGCGTACGGCGATGGTGAAGCGGGGAGACGACATCCCCGCCTACGACGAGCTGTTCGAGCTCTTCTGGTCGGGTTATTACGACAACCTGCGCCAGGCCTTCGATCAGATGGAAGGCGATCTCGGGGCGATGGGAGTCGATCTCGACCAGCTGCTGAAGCAGCTCGCCGAGATGATGAAGGGGATGGACGGCGACTTCGATCTTTCGGAGCTCGCGAAGGCGCTGCTGACGCAGGATCTCTCCCAGCTCGAGAACATGATCCGACAGGCCGCCGAAGAGGCGGGCACCGGCCGGATCGAGAACATGCTGCAGGTCGGCTTCTTCAGTCGCCGGACGGCCGAGCAGCTGGGTCTGGAAGGCGCGTCGCAGCAGCTCGAGAATCTCGTCGAGCGGATGCGCGCCATGGGCATGGGCGACGCGCAGATCCAGCAGATGCAGGAGCTGATGCGGAAGCTGATGGAGACGATGCGCCGCGCGGTGCGCAACTTCACCGAACGCGAGCTCCAGCAACAGAACCACAACTACATGGAGAAGTTCCGTCGCGAAATGCTGACGGAGAAGAGCTTCTACCACCTGACGGAAGACGAGATCATGCGCATGCGGGAAGTCGTCACCCGCCTGGCTCAGCGCATCAAGAACATCCTCTCGGTCCGCAAGAAGCGGCAGAAGAGGGGGAAGCTCGATCTTCATCAGACGTTGCGGCGCAACATGGCCCGCGGTGGGATTCCCTTCGAGGTCATCTACAAGACGCGCAGGAAGGACCGGCCGAAGCTCGTGATTCTCTGCGACGTCTCGTCGTCGGTCGCGAACGTCTCGCGCTTCATGCTGCAATTCATGTACAGCCTGCAGGAGGCGTTCACCAAGATCCGCTGTTACGTCTTCGTGGCGGAGCTCGGTGAGGTCACCCAGGTCTTCCAGGACAAGGACATCAGCGGCGCGATCGAGAAGGCCCTCGACGGGGGCGACGTCATCAACGTCTATACCCGCAGCAATTTCGGCTACGCCTTCCATGAATTCTGGAAGAACCATCTCGCGACCGTCGACAAGAAGACGACCGTGATGATCCTGGGTGACGCGCGCAACAACTACAACGACGCCAAGGCCTGGTGCATCCGGGATATCCAGAACAAGGCGAAGAACGTGGTCTGGCTGAATCCCGAAAGTCCGTCGGCCTGGGGATTCGGGGATTCCGTGATGGACCGCTACATGCCGTACTGCGACATCGTCGAGGAGTGTCGGAATCTCCGACAGCTCTCGCGGGTCATCGACCAGATCGTGCTCTGATGGGAGCTGGAGGAGAAACCCAGATGACGTCTCCGCAACCGGACCGGCAATCCGAGCCCGCAGGCGCCGCATCGGCTTCGACGGAAGACTCTGCCGGCGCCTCTGCTGGCGCATATGACCCGCGCCGCAAGATCGCGGCCCGGGACGAAGCGCGACTCTCGCTCGTGATCCTGCGCGACATCGCCCTCGCGTCGATCTTCCTCTCGCTCTTCGCCGCGGCCGAGAGCTGGGCCACCGTTTCACGGCTCGCCCTCGCGACCTCCCTCGCCGTCGTCGACGGCCTTTTGGTCGGGATCGCGACCGCCGCGCTCATCCATGAATGGGGTCATTTTGTCGGCGCCCGGCTCGCTGGCGGCCACGCCCCCTTGAAGCCGCTGACGAAGTTCCCCCCGCTCTTCGACTTCGACTACGCGCGCAACGATGCGCGGTCGTTTCTCTGGATGAGCTACGGGGGCAACATCGCGCACGCCTTGCTCGTCGTGATCTATCTGATGCTGATCCCGACCCGCAGCATGGGCACGGCCGCGCTTGTCGCGGGTGCCTTCGGGTTCTCCGTCTTCTCGAGCCTCGTGGAGTTCCCTGTCATCCGACAGGCACAGCGCGGCGTCCCGGGACTCGAAGCGCTCGCCACCATCCCGAAGAATTTCGTCACGAAGTATTTGCCCTGGTCGGTCGCTGCGGCATTCGCCGCCTACGCAGCGCTCTGAGCGCGAAGACGTGCTGGCCGCTCTCTGCATATGAGTCCCCCCGAAACGAAAAACGCCCCGTCGGCTGAGCCGGCGGGGCGTTCGTCAGGGGGAGGGGCGGTGGACTCATTTTATGGGGGGTGAGAGGTTGGACATTTCGGAAGAAATGGCCAATCCACCGCCACTCCGAAACCCGATTTAGTTCGGTCATTATGCCGGGCGAGATTCGCTTGTCAATCACGAATCCAGGATTGCAGCGATGTTTTCTCGAACGCTTCAAAACCGGTGAGTTTTGTCGGCTTCCGAGAATCCTCTCGAAGTCTGATGGGCGACGAATGGCGGGACCGCGAGTGCGCCGTCGATCGACTCAGCGCTAGGCGTCCGGTACGTTCCGCGCTGCCCGTTCGAGCGCCCTCGGCGAGGCGTCCAGAAGCGGCCCGAAGGCGGCCGTGCCCGGCTCGGGCCGAATCGGAATTCCCTTGGATCCCCAGCGCTTTATCGTCCGTACCTACGGCTGCCAGATGAACGTCCACGACTCCGAGAAGGTCGCGGCGCTGCTCGAGGGCGCCGGCCTGGTCGCGGGTGCGAACGAGCAGGATGCCGACCTGCTCGTCATCAATACCTGCTCGATCCGGGACAAGGCCGAGCACCAGCTCTACAGCGACCTCGGGCTGCTGCGCGCCTGGAAGGCCGAGAGGCCCGGGCGGATGGTGGCGGTCGGGGGCTGTGTGGCCGAGCAGCTGGGAGACGGGCTCCTCGGCCGCTTTTCCCACGTCGATTTCGTCTTCGGCACCCACCAGCTGCGGAGCGTGCCCGGCCTCGTCGAGGCGGCCCGGGCCGGACAGCGACGGGCCGAGGTCGGTGAGGATCGCAGCCCTGAGCGGCGCTTCGATCTCCCGATGGCGAGGCGCTCGCAGCCGGAGCAGGGGGTGCGCCGCAAAGCCTTCGTCACGGTGATGGAGGGCTGCGACATGTTCTGCAGCTTCTGCATCGTGCCCCTGACGCGCGGCCGGGAGATCAGCCGCTCCGCCGCCGAGATCGAGGCCGAGGTCCGCCGTCTCGTCGACGGGGGAATCCGCGAGGTGACGCTGCTCGGACAGACGGTCAACGCATACGGTCGCCACGCTGTCCGGCGCGGTCAGGCGGCGGCGGCCGGAACCATGCCCTTCGCCGAGCTGCTCGCGCGCCTTGACGCGATCCCCGGCCTGGAGCGCATCCGGTACACGAGCCCACATCCGCTCTTCTTCGACGAGGCATTGATCCGCGCCCATGGCGAGCTCGAGCGCCTCTGTCCCCACGTACACCTGCCGCTCCAGAGTGGATCGAATCGGATCCTCGAGGCGATGCGCCGGCGGTACACCCGGGAGCGCTATCTCGAGATCGCGACGGCGCTGCGCAAAGCGAGGCCCGACCTGGTCCTGACGACGGACCTGATCGTGGGCTTCCCGGGCGAGAGCGAGGCGGATTTCGAGCAGACGCTCTCGATCGTCGAGGCGGTCAGCTTCGTCGACAGCTACTGCTTCAAATACTCGCCCCGGCCCGGGACGAGCGCCGCCGAGCTCGCGGATGCGGTGGCGGCGGAATCGGCCCAGGAACGCCTCGTCCGTCTCCAGATTCTCCAGAGCCGCCTGACGCTGGCGTACCACCAATCGCGAGTGGGGCAGGAGACCCGCGTATTGGTGGAGGGTGCGAGCCGGCACGGGGGCCAGCAGGTCTCGGGCCGGGATCCCCATCAGCGCGTGGTGAACCTCGATTCGACGCCGGATCGGGTGCTGCTTCCGGGGGATTTCGTCGCGGCACGCATCGTCGAGGGGACGCCCCATTCGCTGCGGGCGATTGCGCTTCCGGCGGAGCGGTCCGAGCCCGCTGCCCCGCCCGCTCGAGCGACGAGCCCGGCCCGCCTGCGATCGGGAGATTTCACCGGATCTCGGGTGAAGTCGAGCCCCGCGCCCGCCGATGAGGGCGACGTGGGGGAGCGCGCAGGAATTGTCGCGGGGGACCTGTTTCGAGTCCTCTAGTGCGGCGTCCGCGCGCGTGCCCTTTCGAGGGGTCATGGGCAAAGCGCGCATTCTCGCCGTCGACGACCAGCGCTATTTCCGCGAGCTGATCGAGGGGCTCCTTTCGGACGCCGGCTACGACGTGCGCACCGTTGCGTCCGGCGGCGAGGCCCTGAAGCTGCTCGAGTACGAAGACTTCGAGCTCGTGCTGACCGATCTGGTCATGCCGGACCTCGATGGCAGCGAGCTGGTCCGCAAGATCCGCGAGCGCCTTCCGCACCAGGACGTCGTGATGGTGACGGGGGTGGTCGACGTCAAGACCGCCGTCGAGGCGATGAAGCAGGGTGCGACGGATTACATCCTCAAGCCCTTTGATCGCGAGGCCCTGGTCGAGACCGTCGGCAAGCTGATCGAGCGGCAGCGACTTCGCTGCGAGCATGCGCGGCTCGTCGAAGAGAATCTCGAGTACATGGGGGTCGTCTCGCTCTTCGAGCGGGCGACCGGACTCTTCTCGACCCTGGCGGTCGAGCCGCTCGCGGAGCGTCTGCTCGAGGGGCTGTGTCTCGAGACGCGCGCGCAGACGGGGGTGCTCTGGTTGGCGGATGGGCTCGGCAGCGAAGCGCTGAGCCTCGTGGGCATGCGGGGCCTCGTACGAGTCGAGGGCGAGCCGAAGACGATCTCCTTCGACGAGATCGAGTCGGCCTGGTGTCCCGGTCTGCGCGGGGCGAGATCCGTGGTCGCGGTCCTGCCCGAGGACGCCGAAGCGACCGAAGCCTTGTTCCTCCCGCTTCGCGCGGGCTCGGCGCCGGTCGGCGTCATTCGCCTGTCGGACCGGCTGCACGGCGAGTGCTTCCCGGCGGCGGAGCGGGCGATGGCCGAAAAATTCGCCGAGCTCGGGGGTGTCGCGCTCGGCAACGCCCTGCGCTTCCGTGCACTCGAGCGCCGCTCGCTGCGCGATCCAGACACGCGCGCCTATTCCCGCGCCTATCTCGACGACGCCGTGCGAAACGAGATCCACAAAGCGAACCGCTTCGGCCACCGCTTCTCGATCCTCCGGATCGACGTCGAATGCCGGCCGGCGGGCGATGCGCCGGCGACGGCTCTCCCCGCCCTGACGGCGGACGATGCCGGCCAGCTCGCGCGCCAGATCGAGGCCGCACTCCGGGGCACCGACCTGCTGGCCTCCGACACCTGGGGCACGTTCTTCGCCCTGTTGCCGCAGACCGACGCCCTCGGCATGGGCGTACTCGTGCGGCGCATCGAACGCACGACCGCGGATTGGTCCGCCCAACATCCCGCCCTGGTCGTCCGCTTCGCCGCGTCGACCTTCCCGAGCGACGGGACGCAGGTCGAAGCCCTCCACCGTGTCCTCGAGCAACGCCGTGAGGCCGCGCGAAAGGGCCTGCTCACCGCCCATCCCGAGCTCATGCGGCCGCAGGCGATCGATGCGGCCTTCGATCGCATGCTCGAGCTCGGCTCGGTCGAGCCGCTTCATGTCGAGGGCGAGATCCTGCGATTCGTGCTCGAGGACGTCTTCCGGCGACCCGAGGACCGGGGAATCCTCTTCCTGTCGCCCGGCAACCGCTGGCTTGCGGACGTGCTCGAAGTGCTCGACGAGCTCGGCAGCCGCACGACGCGCACCGAGGTGGTGATCCTGGCCGACGCTGCGGAGCGCGAGCCCGGCCCCGAGATCCACTTCGTCAAGAAATCGCCGCTCGACGCGCGCCGTCCGTTCGCTGTCTACTTCGGCGACGGTCCGGCCTACGCCATGATCGGTCAGGTGAACGTGGTGGCAGCCCGTGCACCGATCTTCCAGACCGCGGACCGCGCGCTGGTCGAACATGTCGCCTTCCAGCTCCAGCGCGAGCTGGGCATCCTGGTCTCGGTCTAGGGCGGGGCGGCGAGTGATGTCGAACGAATCGATCTTGATCGCAGACGGCCAGCCCGACCGGGGCGAACAAATCGTGCGCGCACTCGAGGCGGCCGGTCGGCGCTGCCGTCTGGCACCCCACGGCGCCTCGGCCCTCGAGATCGCGCTGTCGGATTCGCCGCGTCTGATCGTCGTCCATCTGGATCTCCCGCTGGTCGATGCCGCGAAGCTGGCCGAAATCCTGCGCGCCAATCCAAGGACCCGGAACGTCCATTTCGTCGTTCTCGGGGGCGATGGGCGGCGCGCGAGCTGGGTGGGCGTAGGCGACGACTGGCTCGATGCGAAGGCCTCCGTAGAGGACGTCGTCGACGCAGTGCGAAAGCTGCTCGAACGCCAGTCCCGCATCGACGAGCTCGATCTCGGGGCACACGCGGCGAGCGAGCTCGAAGGCAGCCTGCTCGATATCCGCCCGGCCGAGCTGCTGCAGCTGCTCCACATGCGCCGGGCCTCGGGCCAGCTGATGGTGGCTGCCGGAGCCGAGAGTGGGATCGACCCGACCGCCCACGTCCGGTTTGCGGGCGGTGAGGTCCAGGCCGCCGCGCTCGGACCGGTGCGCGGCGAGAAGGCGCTCTTTCGCCTGCTCGATCGGGCCGAAGGCCGCTTCCGTTTCGAGCCCGGGTCCGGGGATGGACCCGTCGAGATCAAGCTTCCCACGCGTACGCTGCTGGCCGAGGGCATGCGTCAGCAGGGCGAGTGGCATCGGATCGCGCCGAAGCTCCCGCCGATCGAGTCGCCCATCCGGCTGCGAATCGCCCGGAGCGAGCTCCCGCCGGTCCTGCACCCGCTCACCCAGGAGGTGCTCGGTCTCGTCGAGCAGGCTTCCCGGGTGGGGGACGTGATCGATCAGTGCAGCCAGCCCGACTATCAAGTGCTGCGTACGCTCCAGACCCTTTCCGAACGGGGGATCATCGAATTCGGCCGCGCCCGAATCGCCGCCCCGGACACGCTCGGGCAGGCGCTGTTCAGTGAAGCGCAGTGCCGGAGGTTGCGGGGCTTCGTGCAATCCGAGCGCCGGAACGGCATGGCGCTACCCGATGCGAAGCTCCTGATCGTGTCCGCGAGTCCGCTTGCGACGCAGCGCTTCGCTGCGCTGGTCGGAAAGGTGCCGGGCAGCGAGCTCGCCCCGAATCTCGAGCGCGGCCGCGGTTCCGAGCTCCCCTTGACGCCCCTCGCGCGGATCGCCATCGACGGAGATTTCTCGATCGACCTGATCCATCTCCCGGCCGAAGCCGTCTTCGCACCGCTCTGGAGCTTCGCGGCGCACCGCGCCCTGGGTACGATCTTCCTGCTCGACGCCCGGATGGACACGAGCGCTTCGGAGCTCGCCGAGGTGGCGGCGGCGATCGGCCGCCAGCCCGGTGCACGAACCTTCCACGTCGTGTTGCTCGGCGAAGGGGAACGCGTCTCGCCCGACGAGCTCCGCCGCAATCTTTCGCTGCTCGACTCGGCGAGCCTCTTCCTGCTGCCGATCGATCCGAACAAGGACCCGGGCTCGCTGCTGCGCAGCCTGTTCGCGAGGATCGTGCCGTGAAGCCCGAGGCGCTCAAACGTTATTCGCTCTTCAGCGAGCTCAACGACGAAGAGCGGGAAGTCGTGGTTTCGCTGCTCGAAGAGCGCAAGCTCGCCGACTGCAAGAGCGCGTTTCGCGAGGGCGCCGAGAGCGACGGATTGGTCCTGCTCGAATCGGGGCGGCTCAAGCTCCGCAGCGGGCGCACCGGATCGGTCGTCGGCAGCCTCGGCGCCCCCGACCACCTCGGCGCCGCGTCGCTCTTCGCGCTCGGAAAGCGCGAGGTCACGGCGCTCGCAGACGGGGCCTGTGTGGTCTTCATCCTGTCGCGCTCGGCGCTGGCGCGGCTCGTCGACGACTCGCCCCGCGCCGCGTTCCGCCTGGCCGAGGCGGTCGCAGCGGAGCTCGCAGGGCTCGCTCGCCAGAGCGCGGACTCCCTCGTGGAGCACCCCCCGGACTGA
>JANNQH010000306.1:0-2253 GCA_031400655.1 Deltaproteobacteria bacterium
GGGCGAGAGCCACCGCCGCGTCCGCGGACGCGCCACCGGCGCCCTCTCGAAGCGCAACATGGACGCGATCCGCCCCCTGATCCGAAAACACGCCCACGCCCTGCTCGATCGCCTGCAGAATGCGACCGAGCTCGACGTCCACCGGGATTATGCGTCGCCGCTGCCGCGACTCGTCATGATGGAATTCCTCGGCATCAGCCAGGACGAGCTCCAGGGCTCCTTCGCCGCCATGTCGCGGGTCAACATCGTCGACTGCTTCGGCCCGCGCGTGACGCCCGAGCTGCGCGCGGCGGCCAACGCGGCGATCCAGCAATCGATGGACCACGTGGCGGGCCTCTACGAGAAGCGCCGGCTCGAGCCCCGCGATGATCTCCTCACCCACCTCATCCAGGCGAAGGACGTGGAGGGCGAGCTCAGTCACGGCGAGCTGATCACGCTCTTCTCGACCATCTTCGGTTCCGGCGCCAGCACGTCGAGCATCCTCGCGAGCGGCATCCTCGAGCTGACGCGCCAGCCCGAGCAGGCCGCCCTCTTCCGGAGCGATCCCGATCGTTGGAAGAAGGGCGTATCCGAAGAGACGCTGCGCTACCGCCCGGCGATCATCGCGATCGGGCAGAAATCCGCCGTCGCACAGGAGGCGTTCGGAATCCCCTTCGCGGAGGCCGAGCCGATCGCCGTTGTGCTCGGCGCAGCGAACCGCGACCCCGCACGCTGGGAGGATCCCGAGCGCTTCGACATCCGCCGCGACCCGAGCGTCATGTCACTCAGCTTCGGCATGGGCTCGCATTTCTGCCTGGGCCATGCGATGGCGCGCGCGACCGTCGAGGAGGCCCTCGCCTGCTTCATCGAGCGCTGCGACGTGCTCCGCCTCGCCAACGAGCCGCGCTGGATCCCATTCGTCGCCGAGAACAAGCTCGACAAGCTGATCGTGAAGTTCGAGGGCGCACGCAGCTGACCGGTTGGCGTTGCCGCGGGGACCACCCGGGCCGGTCGAACGGTGCGCGTCGCGAGTGACGCTGCCAGCGCCCTCGCCTACCCTGCGACAGTGGAGACCCACTCGAGCGCATTCTTCCTGCTGGCCATCGGGATCCTGCTGACCAGCGCGAAGGCGTGCGGCACCCTCGCGACTCGCCTTCGCCAACCCGCCGTCGTCGGCGAGATCACGGCCGGCATCCTGCTCGGGCCGACACTGCTCGGACGCATCACGCCGGAATTTCAACAGCTGCTCTTCCCGATGACCGGGGAGCGGGCGCACCTGCTCGGCAGTCTCAACGAGATCGGTGTCGTGGTTTTCCTGTTCATGGCCGGCGCCGAGATCGACGTCGCCGGCGTCACACGCCGGGCTCGTCAGGCCCTCGCAGTCGCAGCCGGCGGCATGATCGTGCCGATGATCATCGGCGCGAGCATCGGCTGGCTCGTCCCCGAGGCCCTCGGCTGGGAAGGCCATCAGCCGCGCTGGCTCTTCTCGCTCTTTCTGGGGACCGCACTCTGCATCTCCGCCCTCCCCGTGATCGCGAAGACGCTGCTCGACCTCGGCGTCTACCGCAGCGATCTCGGCATGACCGTGATGGCGGCGGCCGTCCTCAACGACGTGGCGGGCTGGATCCTGTTCGCCTTCATCCTCGGGAACCTGTCTTCGGGTGGATCGCCGCCGAACGCCCTCGACGGCATCGTCGTGATGGGAATGGCACTCGTCCTGTGGGCCGCAGGGCGTCCGCTCGTCCACTACCTGCTCTCTGTCGTCCATCGCCGCACCCGCAATCCCTCGAGCGCCCTCGCCGTCATGATGCCGATGGTCTTCGGGGGCGCTGCCGCAAGCGCGTACTTCGGGATGCACGCGATGTTTGGCGCCTTCCTGGTCGGGGCCACCGCAGCCGGCTCGCCGCATTTCCGCGAGCAGACGCGGGGCGCGATGCAGGATTTCGTGTCCGTCCTCTTCGCACCGCTGTTCTTCGCGAGCATCGGGCTCAAGGCCGACTTCGTGGCGGACTTCGACCCCGGGGTCGTGATCCTCCTCTTCACGATCGCCTGCCTCGGCAAGATCGTGGGGTGCGGCGTCAGCGCGCGCTGGGCGGGGATCGCTCCGCGCGAAGCCTGGGCGATCGGCTTCGCCATGAATGCGCGCGGAGCCATGGAGATCGTGCTCGCGCTGGCCGCCCGCGAGGCCGGCCTGATCGGCCCGACGACCTTCGTGGCGCTCGTCGTGATGGCGGTCGCGACGTCGATGCTCTCGGGTCCCATGATCGGAAGGCT
>JANNQH010000307.1:0-6906 GCA_031400655.1 Deltaproteobacteria bacterium
CATCGGTTGGGGGACGCCGGCGAAGATCGAGCGCTTCGTTCGCGACCATCTCGACGCCGGCGCGACGCAGGTCTGTGTCCAGTTCGTGAATCCGGCGGGCCAGAACGCCGGCTTCCACTGGGAGGCGATCGAGGCGCTCGCACCGCTGAATAGCGGAATCCGCTAGGCGCTCGTTCGCGGACCTGCGTCCGACTCAGGTCCGACTCAGGTCCGACTCAGGTCCGATTAGTCCTCTGGCCGGACGCGCGGAGCTTCGAGACATGGGCGAGGTGGGAGAGGGCGCCGCCGTCGACGCGCAGGATCTGGCCCGTGATGAAGGCCGATTCGTCAGAGGCGAGAAACAGGACGAGGTTCGCCACGTCCTGCGGCGTGCCGAGCCGCGGCGTCAGACATTCGGCGAGCAGCAGCGCCTGGACTTCCTCCGGCACGACGCGGGCGAGGGAGGGTGAGGCGATGTGGGCCGGGGAGACCGCGTTGCAGCGAATGCCCTCTTTGCCGAAGGCCGTTGCGACCGAGAGCGTCAGGGAATTGAGGCCGGCCTTCGCTGCCGAGTAGGCGTTGAGCGAGAGATCGCCCGCCAGCGCTGAATTCGACGTGGTGTTGATGATCGAGCCACCACCGCTTCGGATCATGTGGGGCACGGCGTGCTTGCAGCCGAGCATCGCCCCGCGCAGGTCGACCGCCAGCGTCTTGTCCCAGACCTCGACGTCGAGATCGAGCAGATTCCCGTCGCGGCGCTGATGCTCGGGGCTCGTGATGGCGGCGTTGTTGTGGAGCACGTGGAGCGCGCCGTGGCGCTCGACCGCGGCCTCGATCGCCGCGCGGATCTCCGCTTCGAGACTGACGTCGGCGCGCACGGCCATCGCTTCGCCGCCGGTTGCGCAAATCCCGTCGGCGACCGCGCGCGCTCCGTTGAGATCGAGATCGACGAGCACGACCCGCGCACCTTCTCGCGCGAGCGTCTCCGCGGTCACCCGGCCGATGCCGGAGGCCGAGCCCGTGATCAGCGCGACCTTGCCCGCGACGCGCCCGGCGCGCTGTCGAGCCGTCATGCTGTGCCCTGGAGCGAGAGCAGCTTCGCGCTGTTCTCCCGCGCGACCATTCGCAGCTCGTCGTCCCGAAGCTCGCGGCCGGAGAGGAAATCCCAAGGATTCGCGACGCCTTCGGGATGGGGGTAGTCAGAACCGAAGAGCACGCGATCCGCGCCGATCAGGTCGATCAGGCTGCGGATATCGTCGTCGTCGAAGGGCGCGACCGAGATGTGGCGCTTGAAGATCTGGCTCGGCCGGTCGTCGATCCGGCCTCCCAGCCAATCGCCGTAGCTTCCTGTCTTCTCCGCCTTGTCCATCACGCGCAGCAGATAGGGCACCCAGGCCGAGCCGTTCTCGACGCTCACGGCCTGCAAGCCCGGGAAGCGACCGAAAAGGTTGTGCAGCACGAGGGCCGCCAGCGTGTCCATGATCGGCCGTTCCCAGAAGACGGCGCGCTGGAAGGCGGATTGCTGGTGCGCAGGCGGGCGCGTCTTCTCGCCGAAGGCCGCCGAGAAGAGATCGCAGTAGCCGGCCTCCGCCCCGTGGAAGGCGACGGGCACGCTGGCCTCGGCGAGCCTCGCCCAGAAGGGATCAAAGTCCGGATGGGCGATCGTCCTGCCGGCGACCGGAGTGAAGAGGACGTGGATCATCCGCGCGCCCATGCGGAGCACGGCGTCGAGCTCGCGCACGGCCGCTGCGAGATCGACGAGCGTCACCGTAGGTACCGCAAAGATGCGATGGCGATAGTCGAACCCCCAGGTCTCGTCGAGCCAGCGATTGAACGATCGCAGGTTGGCGACACAGGCCGCTGGGTCGTCCCGCAGCTGCCACTCCAGCCCGAGCCCAAGACTCGGCCACATCACGACCGCCTCGATCTCCTCCTCGTCCATCCAATCGAGCCGCGCCTCCCGATCGTAGAAGCGCGGCAGCTTGCCCGGCTCGATCATTTCTTCCTCGGGAAGTGGTCGGTAGCGCGAGTCCTTGTCGGCGACGACGGCGCCGGGACGCCCGATGCGATCGACGGGCGTCAGCTCGAGATAGTAGGCGGGGGCAGCGCCGACCCACGGCCGGCCCCTGCCGGTCGCGTCGCGGACGATGTGACAGGCGCGGGAGCGAAAGGCCGGGTCGATGTGTCGCGTGAAGGCTTCGTCTGGCTCGTAGTAGTGATTGTCGACGTCGATCAGTCGGTAGGGAAGTCGGGGGCGTTCGGCCCGCATGACCGCATTCTCCTCGTGGCACGCCACGAAGGTACCCGACGGGAGCAAAGGCGCTGCTTCGGGTAGTCTTCGGTCCGCGATTCCCCGCTTGGAGGCTCGGCCATGAAAACGCTTCGCATCGCTCTGTCGCTGATCTTCTTCCTGACTCTCGTCTTCAGCGCACCTCTCTCACGGGCCGCCGGCGGAAGTGGTGGTGGTAGCGGCGACTCTGGCGGAAGCTCCGGATCGAACGCCGGCTCTTCGCGGTCTCCCGAGCGGATCGCCCAGCGCCACTATGAGGCGGGCCTCTCCTCCAAGAAGAAAGCCTGGAAATTCGACGAGAAGGCCGCCAGGGCCGAGGATGCGGAGGATCGGGACAAGCTGCTCGCCAAGGCCCGCAAGGCCTACGAGAAGGCCATCGCGTCCCAGTCGGCCGCGGTGAAGGCAAACCCGAAGAGCTACGAGGCCGAGAACGAGCTCGGCTACGCGCTCCGCAAGACGGGGCAATACGAAAAGGCGATCGAGGCCTATGACCGGGCCCTCGCGCTGAACGGGGCCTACTTCCCGGCGGTCGAATACCGGGGCGAGGCCTATCTCTCGGTCGGAGAGATCCAGCGCGCGAAGGACTCTTATATGAAGCTGTTCCGCAACGACCGCAAGCTCGCCGACCAGCTGATGACGGCGATGGACGAATGGCTCGCGAAGCAGCCGCCGGGAGAGGGGACGGCTTCGTTCGCGGAGTGGTTGAAGGAACGCAAATCACTGGCGAACGTCGGCGACGAGCTGTCGCAGAACAACACGCGCGGCTGGTAGGCGGGGGTGGGGCGAGCGTTTCGGATCGCGTTCGCTCGGGCCCCGGTTGCCCTGGTCGTACTGCTCGTCGGAATGGCCTGGGCTCGGATCGACGGGATGGCAGCCGACACGGCGCGCTCCGGCGAGTTCCGCTGGCAGCTGCCGGAGGGTGTGGCGCCGCCGCCGATTCCGGCGGACAACCCGATGAGCGAGGCGAAGGTCGAGCTCGGGCGGCGCTTCTTCTTCGACGTGCGGCTCTCCTTCAACGGCACGACGAGCTGCGCCAGCTGCCACGTTCCCGAGCGCGAGTTCAGCGACGGTCGACCGCGGGCGATCGGCGCGTCGGGCGTGCCCCACGCGCGCAACACGCCGACCCTCTGGAACGCGGCCTACAACGTGTCGTTCACCTGGATCGACCAGGGCCTGACCTCCCTCGAGAGTCAGCTCCGCATCCCCCTCACCGGTCGCGATCCGGTCGAGATGGGCTTCGGGCCCGAGCAGCTGGCCATCCTCGCAACCGACCTGGAGATTGCGGAGCTTCAGCGTGCGGCATTCGGTGCGACTCCTGTCACCGAGCAGACCGTGATCCAGGCGCTCGCCGCCTACGTCCGGACGCTGGTTCGGATGGACAGCGCATTCGATCGTTATTTCTACTGGGATGATGCATCGGGATTCGACGCGAGCGCGAGACAGGGGATGGCGCTCTTCTTTTCCGAGCGGCTCGCATGCAGCCACTGTCATGCGGGGGCCCATCTTTCCGGGCCGACCGCCGCGCCGGATCGGGTCGTTCCGCCCGTCTTTCATCGCACCGCGGTCTCCGACTCGACGGCCGCCTTCCGTGCTCCGAGTCTGCGCTTCGTCGACCGCACTGCGCCCTACATGCACGACGGTATTCTCGCGACCCTCGGCGAGGTCGTCGATTTCTACGCGCGCGGCGGGGGCGTCGGAGCCGAACGCCTCGCGCCTTTCGCGTTGACGAAAGACGAACGTGGCGCGTTGCTGGCCTTCCTGCGGTCGCTCTAGCAGGCCACGAGGCCCGACTTGCGGCTCGCGCCTGTCCGACAGAGAATGGAGCGGGACGCGCGAAAAGAAACGGAGGTGCCCATGCTCGACCGATTGATCCGCGGCGGTGTCTTGATCGATGGAACGGGGGCGCCGCGGCGCACGGCGGATATCGGGATCAAGGACGGTCGCGTCGCCGCGATCGGCAGGATCACGCAGTCGGCGCGCGAGACCGTCGACGCCGATGGCGCGATCGTGGCACCGGGCTTCATCGACATCCATACCCACTACGACGCCCAGCTGCTCTGGGACAAGGCAGTGACGCCCTCGTGCTTCCACGGGGTCACGACGATCGTGGGCGGCAACTGCGGCTTCACGATCGCGCCTCTCACGGGCGACGGCGGCCGCTACATCCGGCGGATGCTGTCGCGTGTCGAGGGGATGCCGCTCGAGGCGCTGGAAGCGGGCGGTTCCTGGGCCTGGCAGAGCTTCGGCGAGTACCTCGACACCGTCGATCAGGGGCTCGGGATCAACGCGGGCTTCCTGGTCGGGCATTCGGCGATTCGGCGGGTCGTGATGGGAGATGGGGCGGTCGGCAAGCGAGCCACGCCGGCGCAGATCGAGGCGATGACTTCGCTGCTCGGCGAGAGCCTCCGGGCGGGCGGGCTCGGGCTCTCCTCCGGACGCACGCCGGTGCACCAGGACATGGAAGGGGAGCGCGTTCCGTCGTTCCACGCGAGCGACGAGGAGCTCTTCGCCCTCTGCCGGACGGTCCGCGCCCATCCCGGGACGACCCTCGAGTTCGCGCCCTCGCTGTCCGAGTTCGATGCGACGGGCGAGCTGATGATCGAGATGTCCCTCATGGCGGGGCGGCCCATCAACTGGAACGTCCTGATCGTGAACGCGCAGAAGCCCGACGACTATCTGCACCAGCTCGCCCTCTCGGACCGCGCAGCCGCGCGCGGGGCATGCGTCGTGCCGCTCTCCGTGCCGCATCCGATGGAGTTCTTCGTCGATTTCGTGAGCCCCTTCTACTTCGGCGGGCTCCCGGGCTTTGGGAAAATCATGACGCTGCCGCTCCCCGAACGAAAGCGCGCGCTCGCCGATCCCGCGCAGCGCGAGCCGATCAAGCGGGCGATCGAGCAGGCGCAGCGCGGTCCGCTCGCCGACTACTCGGACTTCGCGCGGATGGAGATCGCGCGGACCTTCGAGCCCGCCAATGCCGGGCTCGCCGGCCGACGGGTCGGCGACGTGGCGCGCGAGCGCGGGATCGAGGCGGTCGATACCGCGCTCGACATCGCCCTGGCCGACGGGCTGCGGACGCTCTTCGTGCCCGTTCGGGTCGGAGCGGACGATGCGAGCTGGAAGGCGCGCGGTGAGATCCTGCTCGATCCGCGCGTCGTGGTCGGCGCATCGGACGCGGGGGCCCACCTCGATATCGGGACTGCCTTCGCGTACTCGACGAAGCTGCTTGCGGAGGGCGTGCGCGAGCGGGGGATCATGACGCTCGAGCAGGCGGTGCAGCAGCTGGCCCAGGTGCCGGCGCGGCTCTACGGCTTCAAGGATCGGGGTGAGCTGCGCGAGGGGATGGCCGCAGATCTCGTCGTCTTCGATGCCACGCGCGTCGATCGCGGGCCGGTCGAGAGCCGCGCGGATCTGCCGGGCGGGGCATCGCGGCTCTACGCGGAGGCGCTGGGCGTCGACGCGGTCGTCGTTGCGGGCGTCGACGTCGTCCGAAGTGGCAAGCTGACGGGCGAGCGGCCGGGGCGCATTCTCCGCTCGGGTCGCGACACGCTGACGGTGAACGTGCCCGGCGGCGCTGCAAGCGCCTGAGCTTCACGCGCTCTGGTCGAAGACGGTTCGGGGTGTTCGCGCGTCAGGGCGCCGCGACGATGGGCAGGAACGAGAATCCGCGCGCCGCGTCCGAACGCAGGCGGACCGCACGCTCCGGGATCACCTGATAGCGCGGGAAACGCGCGAGCAGCTCTTCGAGGGCGATCCGCAGCTCGCTGCGCGCGAGCGAGGCGCCGAGGCAGAAATGGATTCCGAGGCTGAACGCCAGATGCGCGTTCGGCGAGCGGTTCGGGTCGAAGCTTTCGCCGTGGGGAAACATGCGTTCGTCGCGATTGGCGGCGGCGAAGGCCATGTGGACCCGGGCGCCCTCCGGAATCTTCGTGCCATGGAGCTCGATCTCCCGCGTCGCGACGCGGGAGAGGCCGGGCACCGGGGACTCGAAGCGCAGACATTCTTCGATCGCGCGCGCGAGACCTTCGGGCTTCTCCGCGAGCCGCCGGCGGATCTCCGGCCGCTCGTGCAGCACGCTGATCGCATTGCCGAGGCCGTTCGTCGTCGTCTCGGTCCCCGCCATCAGGAGCAGCGCGCAGAAGCCCACCACCTCGTCATGGGTCAGCTTCGGCTCGTCGGGCCCGGGGTGCAGCAGGCGACTCACGAGATCGTCGCCGGGCTGCGCCTCGCGCTCGGGCAGCACGTTCTCGAGATAGCGGTAGATCCACTCGATCCCTTCAGCGGGGGTCGGGCCCGCGCTGTGGTTGGCGTGGATCACGGCGCCGGCATTCAGGCTGAAGGTCTTGCGGTCCTCGATGCCGACGCCGAGCAGCTCCGTGATGACCGCGACCGGGAGCGGATCGGTCAGCGCATCGAAGAAGTCGGTCTCGGCCTTCGGGTCGATGGCGTCGAGCAGCTCGCGTGTCACGCGGCGGATGAAGGCGTCGAGCTTCGCCATCCGGCGGGGCGTGAAGGCGAGATGGACCGCACTGCGCAGGTGGGTGTGGTAGGGCGGATCCTGCGTGATCAGCATCGGCTTGGCTGCCACGAAACCGGTCGGGACCGTTCCCTTGCCCGAGGCGAAGGTCTCGGCGTCGAGC
>JANNQH010000308.1:0-1789 GCA_031400655.1 Deltaproteobacteria bacterium
CGAGAAGGCGTATGACTTTCCACCTCACGTGGTGCGGGTGAAGAGCAGCTACGGGACGGCCCATGTCGAGGCGGTCGAGGGCCAGCTGACGCTGCTGCCGTCGAAGTGGGACCCGATCGCGACGCTGCTCCCGCTGCGGGAGTACCTGGGTGCGCGGCTCTGGTGGCCGACCTTCCGGGGCCGTGCGATCACGCTCGAGGGGCGCCTCGACCCGGACGCCTACTGGCCCTTCGTCGACACCATCGGCGGCTCGCGCTGGCCGGGCACGATGGGCGGGCCTAAGCGAGGCTGAGAGCGGGTTGAGAGCGCGCGTAAGAGCGCGGCGGATCTAGACGCCCGCTTCGCGCAGGATGTGGAGCGTACGCCGCAGCGGCTCGGCTGCTCCCCACAAGAGCTGATCGCCGACTGTGAAGGCGCCGAGGTATTCGGGGCCGAGGCGGAGCTTTCGCACGCGGCCGACGGGGATGTCGAGGGTGCCCGAGACCGCGGCGGGGGAGAGCTCCGCGAGGGTCGACTCCTTGTCGTTGCGGACGAGCCGTGCCCACTGGTTGTGGCCGTCGATCAGGGCCTCGATGTCGGCGAGCGGAATGTCTCTCCGCAGCTTGATCGTGAAGGCCTGGCTGTGGCAGCGCATCGCGCCGACGCGCACGCAGATCGAATCGATCGGGATCGGTCGATCGCTTCGCCCGAGGATCTTGTTGCCCTCGGCGAAGGCCTTCCACTCTTCTCGGGTATCGCCCGCCTCCATGCCGCGATCGATCCACGGGATCAGGCTCGCGGCCAGGGGAACGCCGAAGTTCTCGGTCGGGAGCCGGTCGCTTCGGAGCAGCTCGCTGATCCGCCGGTCGAGCTCGAGGATGCCCGACTCACCGGCCCCCATCAGGTCCCGGCTCTCGTCGCCGAGCACGCCCATCTGCGCCACGAGCTCGCGCATGTGCCGGGCGCCGCCGCCCGAGGCGGCCTGATAGGTCATGCAGGTCATCCACTCGATCAGGTCCTCGGCGAAGAGCCCGCCGAGCCCCAATAACATCAGGCTGACGGTGCAGTTGCCGCCGATGAAGTTCCGGACGCCCGATTCGATGCCGCGGTCGATCACGACGCGATTGACCGGATCCAGGACGATCACGCTGTCGTCGTCCATCCGCTTCGCGCTGGCGGCGTCGATCCAGTAGCCCCGCCAGCCGCGCTCTCGGAGCGCGGGCAGGACCTGTTTGGTGTAGTCGCCGCCCTGGCAGGTGATGACGCAGTCGTGACGGGCGAGGGAGTTCGAGTCGTAGGCATCGACGAGGGGACGCGTACCGGCGCCGACGTCGGGACCCTGACCGCCGACCTGGCTGGTCGAGTAGAAGGTCGTCGTCAGGCCCTCGAAATCCCGCTCGGCGCGCATGCGCTCGAGCAACACGGATCCCACCATGCCCCGCCAACCCACGATTCCGATGTCTCGCATCGCCATGGGGGCCATTCGGTAGCAGAATCAGCCAGATGGCGGAACTCCGGTCGTGCCCGGGCGCGGCGATCCGAAGGCCGGGCGAGCTGGCAATCGGGCACGACGATGGCGTCCCGCCCCGCGGGCTGTACTCTCCGGCCCGTCCATGAATCAGGCCGGGTCGACCGGCGCAGCGAGGGAGCTTGATTTGCGGGAATCGATCGGGTTGTCGGCAGTCGGTCGACGCGCGGCGTGCGCGTGGGTGTTCGTCGTGGCGAGTGCGATGGGGGCCCTGCTGGCGGGCTGTGCCAAGCCGAAGCTCTCCGATCTCGACGCCTATCAGGTGATTCCGATGAACCGCGT